>JAITEO010000222.1 GCA_031281985.1 Zoogloeaceae bacterium
TCCGGCCAGGAAGCGGAAACCGTGGCGGAAAACATCCGCGTCGCCGTGGAAAAGATGCGCATCAACTACGGCGGCATCGTCCTGCAAAAGACCATTTCCATCGGCCTTTCCGATTTTCCGGGCGATGGCAATGTGTTCTGGCAGGTGGTCAAATATGCCGACATGGCGCTCTACCAGGCCAAGGAAACCGGGCGCAACCGCGTGGTTCGCTATACGCGGGAACTGGGTTCCGAACTGCCGGAGACCTGATTCCCGGTAAAAAAAACCGTCCTGCTGGCGAAAACGCCAGGGACGGTTCGGATCGCAGAGGCGACGCATGCGTCGCCCCTACCGTCATACAGTAGTTAGTAGTGTGGGTTTGAAAGCAGGTAGCTTTACCTTCAAACCATGAAAAAGTCAGCATGGCCTTGGTGTTGCGTTGCTTTTTCTTCAAAAAAGGGCAGGCTTCGCCTCACCTTTTTTGCTGACTGAACCGGCAAAAAGTAGGGTTTTACTTTTTGACGCATCCTAACGCAGGAGCGAGAGCACGTTCTGCGGAAGCGCGTTAGCCTGCGCCAGCATCGCCGTACCAGCCTGTTGCAGGATTTGCGCGCGGGCGAGTTTCGCGGTTTCCGCGCCGTAGTCGGCGTCGGTAATCCGGCTGCGGGAGGCTTCGGTGTTTTCGTGCGCGGCGGCAAGCTGGGTCAGCGTGGCTTCAAACCGGGCCTGACCAGCGCCCAGGTCGGCACGCGCGCGGTTCACTGCATTCAGCACAGTGTCGATCGAATTCATCGCAACAGTCGCGTTGCTGGCCTGAGTCACTCTCAGTCCGACCGCGATTGCCGCCAGAGAAGTGCCATTCACGGTCTTCAGTTTGATCTGCGAATAAACGTTGGTTTTTTCGCCAATCTGGAACTGCACCCCAGTGCTGCCGTTGGCAGTCATGAATTCACTGTTGGAAGTCAGGAGTTGTTTGCCGTTGAAGTTGGTGGCATCAACCACACGGGAGATTTCGGCGGCAAGTTGCGTGAATTCCGCGTTCAGCGCGGCCCGGTTAACCGAGTCATACTGGCCGGAAGCCGCCTGCACGGCCAGTTCGCGCATCCGTTGCAGGTGTCCGGCGATATTGGAAAGCCCGGCTTCCGCCGTCTGTCCGGCCGAGATCGCGTCATTGGCGTTGCGCTGGGCTACGATCATGCCACGCGCGGCGGCATTCATGTTTTCCGCAATCGCCATGCCTGCGGCATCGTCCTTCGCGTTGTTGATGCGCAGGCCGGAAGAAAGCCGTGTCAGGGCTTCGTTCAGCGTTCCCTGCGAGGTGTTCAGATTCCGCTGCGCGTTGAGCGAGGGAATATTGGTGTTGATGATTTGAGGCATTTTGCCGCTCCCATGAAAGTACGAGTTATCCAAGCATCATTCGTGCCAGCACTATTCGCCTTTCCTTTGCCGTTGAAGTTCCGCATAATCAACGGATTCCCGAAACACTCAGTTTTCAAGAGCCATGTCCGAAAAAATCCGGCGTTTGATCCATCAGGGGCAAAAAGCCTTGCGCCGCCAACATTATGAAGAAGCGGGCGCGAAATTCGAGGCGGCCGCTACGCTGGACGCAAACGCCCACGCGGCATGGTTTGGTCTGGGCGAGGTAGCGCTAGGCATAGGACAGGCGGAAACCGCCCGGACTTTTTTCACCCACGCAATTTCCCTGTCCCCGAAACGCGCCCGCTACCATCAACGTCTGGGGGAATGCTGCGGCCGTCTAGACGCGCTGGAAGAAGGCATCGAGGCGCTCAAGACCGCGCGCCGCCTTGCACCCGACGATCCCAGCATCCTGCTTGCGCTTTCCGGCCTTTATGTGAAGATGCAGGCGTGGGGCCACGCAAAAACGGTCTTGCAGGCACTCATGCGCAAGGAAAAACCACAGGCCGGGCATTATTGCCTGCTGGGCCTGGCCTTGCAGTATTCGGGAGAAGTAGACGCGGCGCTGCGCGCCTTTCGCAAGGCGACGCGCATGGATGTGCACAGTCCCGATGCCTGGATGAACCTGGGCTATCTGCAAATGGAAAAAGGCGCGTTTTCGGAAGCGGAAACCTGTCTGGAAAAACTCCTCGTGCTCGCGCCGAAAGCACCCATGACCCAGTACCTGGCCGGGGACGTGGAAATGATGCGTGGGAATTACCAGGCAGCGGCAAATTTTTACCGGGAAGCGCTGGAAAAAGCGGCAAATTTTGCAACCTTGCCGCTGCGTCTTCGTCTGGCCTATACCCTGGTCGTCAGTGGTGACACGCTGGCCGCCATCGACGCCCTGGAGGCTGCGCACGCGGCAGGTGTAAACGAGGACTGGGTCTACGAGCAACTGGGGCTGATGTTCGATCAACACGGTCATTCCGACGTGGCGCGGGAAAATCTCGAACTGGCGGTCGAGCGCAACCCGGAAAACCTGAACGCCTGGAACGTCCTGATCACCATCTACAACCGCCAGGGTGAAAGCGAAAAGGCGTGGCAGGCGGCGGAAGCGATCCTCAGCCGGGAACCGGATCACCAGAACGCGCTGATCAATCTTGCCACCTGGTATGGCGATCAGGCGCGCAACGCCGAGGCGATTCCGCTTCTGCGCAAGGTGCTGGCCATGGCGCCTGAACGTCCTGTCGTCTACGTCAATCTGTTGTGGACGCTGGTGCATTCCAGCGAGGAGAGCGCGCAGGACGTGCTGGAGACGGCGCGGGAATTCGACCGCAATCTGTGCCAGTGCTGGCGGCGAAAGGACGATTTCCACGACCGCGACCGCGACCCGGAACGCCGTCTGCGTATCGGCTGGCTTTCCTCGGATCTGAACAATCACCCGGTCACGCTCTTCGTTTACCCTTTCTTCGTGCATCTGGATCGCAAGGTGGCCGTGGAGAGCTTCGTCTATTTCAACAGCATGCGCCGGGACGCCATGACCGAACTCGTCAAAGCCAACGCGGATCACTGGCGCGATGTCGTCGCCCTGGGCGATGACCGGCTGGCGGATCTGATCCGGGAAGATGAAATCGACGTGT
>JAITEO010000265.1 GCA_031281985.1 Zoogloeaceae bacterium
ATGCGCAGCCAAAAATCAGGAGTGCGCCGGCGATTGCCAGGAGAGAGATGTTTTTCATGGTGTCGGTTCCTCAATGAAATGTTGAAAGATAAAGCGGGCTTATGTCCGCTTGCGGCGCCGTTGAAATCAGAGAACGCGCCCCCGCACGCGAAAAACTTTCAGGGCTTGCGCAGGTAAATCGGTTTGGCTTTCGGCTCGGTCAGGATCATGACCTGCTCCGGCGCAAAACCGGCCGGAGCGCCAAATTCCGTAAAGACGATCTCCGTGCCGGCCACGAGTTGCATTGCGCCAACGCCAAAACTTTTTGGCAACGGCATGGAAGAACCCACCAAAAAGGTTGCGCCGTTCGCCCAGTGGACATCCCCCTTTTCATTGGACAACAATCCGGCCTCATAGGTTTGGGATCCCGCGGTCAGGGCGATGCTGTACAACTTCGCATCATTGACCACCCTGATCTTCACCTGTTCCGCGGAAGCATCGAGAACCTGAAAATCGGAGCTTTGCGCATTGGCGAGGGCCAGCGCCAGCATTCCCGCGATGAAAACCCATAGTTTCTTCATGATAAAAATCCTTTGTGAATGAACAAAAAGTCCGGGATCGGACAGTTCAGCGGACGACGGGAACGATCGTGCGTTTGCTCCTGTCGTCGCTGGTATAGAAAACGACGGCATCGGGTTCGAGCTTTTTGTCGAAGAAGAAGGTTATGCCGCTTTCGCCCATCCTGGCCGAATTGAACTCCGTTTCCGCACTTCCCACGAGAATCGAACTCCACACCGGAATGACCGTATTGCCGTTCCTAAAGGGGATTATGTTGAACCCCTTGCCCTTGCAGACGATCTGCGTATTGCCTTTTTCGTCGGCCTCGATGGTGAAGCTGCTGATCGTATAACTGTTCCCGTATGCCACGATTGTCACGGGCAATCCCTTCTGCGTTTCCTGGGCATCGGCGGCCCACGATGCCGCGCCGCCCGTCAGGGCAAGTGCCGCCGCAAACAAAGCGCCCAACGCGCCGCGCCTGCCAGTGAAAGCATGTGTTGTTGCCATGATGAATCTCCTTTTCTGTCCAGATTTAAATACGCCATTTCATGACACGGAGAAGAGGCGGGAAAAAGGGAATGAGTCGCCGTGCCGCTTGCGCTTCGGCATCTCCCTGTTCGGCGGCTTTTCTGTACCACTTCACGGCCTCGGTCTGGTTCTGCGTGATGCCTTCACCTTCGCCTTGGCCCAGCCGCCTATGCCGTTCCAGCACATTTCGAGATTCCGCGCCATTAGTGGATTGCGGCTGGCAAAGCGGTGATGGGCCTTGATCATCAGGTCAAATCCGCCCGCCTCATTCAGCTTCTCGCCAATTGTTCGCACTGGCTGGGACGCCGCGCTGCGCATGATGAAGCCCTCCGGGCTCTTCGCGTAGATAGACAGCAAATCCTCCACGTATGTGTCGATGGCAAGCTCCTCGAATAAGAGGAGAGCAGCCTTTTCCACCGCGTACGTGCCGGCAAGGTCGGATTCCCTCTGCGCGGGACCACCTTGCGGGTGCTGAGTTCCAGCGGTTGACGCCTCTGCCGATCCACCACCGAACTCGCTCTTTTCCATATCGAAGATATTTGCAAGGTCGGAGCAATTCCACGCCGTGAGCAGCGCAAATATCGCGGACAGCGGATAGGCGAGCAGCAGGCGAGACGACGCATCCTTGGTCAAGGCGGAGACAATGACAAAAACGACCAACACTGCGAGCCGTAGGATCGCCAATCGGTTCTTTCGCAGATAGAAGTTGTGAAGCTGGAGAAAGCCGAAGATGCCCGCGAACCACAGCCCAACGGCCTTCCCCTTGGTCGCATGGGACAAGTCTCCGGGTCGCTGGAGCTTGGCCATGAATGTGATGTCATCGGTTGGATTGGCTTCCACTCTGGATCGGAGTGGGATTTCCGAAACATAACCGATGGGGTCATACATCATTCCGGCGCCGAAATCGAAGTTCTTCTTGCACCGCTCGCATTTGACTTTGGCGCTGGCTGATCCATCTTCAACGACATATATGTCGGTCCACTTGGCGCAGTTCGGGCACTGCGTTTTCAGGTGTGCGATTCGTGCCATGTCAATCTCCCAGGGGATCGGATGTTGTGGTCAGCATCGCTCCAGCGTTGAGCGACCACCACTTTGTCCTGACTCTACTCTTGCGTCTACTGGGGCCTGCAATTCCCGCAATGCCGCCGCTTGCGCGTTGGCATCCCCCTGTTCGGCGGCTTTCCTGAGCGACGCGGGTGATTCCGTCTGCGTCCCTTGGGAATAAGCGGCCCACCACAATGCCGCGCCGCCCATCAGAATGAGCACCGCAAACAAAGCGCCCAACGCGGCGCGCCTGCCAGTGAAAACATTTGTTGTTGCCATGATGAATCTCCTTTCCTGTCCGGATTGAAACACGCCCTTCCATGACACGGAGAAGAGGCGGGAAAAAGGGAATGAGTCGCCGTGTCCGCTTATTTTTTTACTGGGCCTGCAATTCTCGCAGTGCCGCTTGCGCGTTGGCATGCCCCTGTTCGGCGGCTTTCCTGAACCACTTCGCGGCTTCGGCCTGGTTCTGCTTGACGCCTATGCCTTTGTAGTACGCCACCCCAAGGTTGTATTGCGCCTCGGCTTGTCCCTGTTCGGCGGCTTTTCTG
>JAITEO010000117.1 GCA_031281985.1 Zoogloeaceae bacterium
TCTGTACGGGCATGGATTGGGCGTCGCGCGGGATTTTCAGATGGCGGCGCAATGGTACCGGCGTGCCGCAGAACAGGGGCACGCGGCGGCCCAGAACAACCTTGCACACCTGTATCTGAACGGAGAAGGCGTTGCCCGCGACCCGCGGGAAGCGCAAAAGTGGTTCGAGCGCGCGACGCGGCAGGCGAATCCCTCACCGGGAACGCCAAATCGCAATGCGTCCGGCGCGGTTTTTTTCGGTATCGTGGAAAAAGGAGATTCTCATGTTGTCTGATGTCTTGAGGCGGCGCGTCAGCGTTCGCTTTGTTCTGGCACTCTCCCTGCTGGTGCCGCTCGGTGGTTGCGTGAGCATGGGGCCAAAGGAAACAGCGGGAAGCGTCATCGGCGCGGGCGCGGGCGCAATCGCCTGCGGCGTGGCGACCGGCGGCGACCGCACCGCCATGGCGCTCTGCGCGGCCGGGGGTGCGGCTATCGGCAATCGCATCGGCGCGCATCTGGATGAACAGGATCAGAAACGTCTGCGCGCCTTGCAGGAAAAAGCCCTGGCCTGGAAGGGCGCAAAGCGAACCTGCGAAAAGGCGCAGAAGACGCCCGGCGAATCCTGGTGCGTGGAACGCACAGCGGAAACGGAACGGGAATGGGCGGCCTATTCCTTGCCTGGACACCTGACGGAATACAAATTGCTGCATGAAGGCGAGGTTTCTCTGAACGCCTGGGTGGATACGCCGCTCTACGCCAGTACGGATACACGGCAACCTCCCGTGATGGTCGTCCGCAAGGGAGCGCCGCTCTATGTTCCGGCGCGCGTTTCCGGCAAATCGGGCTGGAGCGTGGTCGTGAAAAAAAGCCTGCTGGGCGGCGGCGAAATCCTGGGATATGTGGAAAATCGCCAGCTTGCGCAAAAAACAGCCAGGGCCTGGGTCGATCCTTCCGCGTCTTCTGCCAAATCCGCCGAGCTGAAAGTGCCGAAACAGCAGCCATTGCCGAAACAACCCAAGGAGGAAAAGGTCGCGCAGTCATCCGGCAAGGCATCCTCCAAAACCTCCGCCAAAGCTTCCTCCAAAGCCCCAGCTTCCTGCTCCGGCGGTTGCGAGGGCGGTATCGTTTCGGCGAATACGCAGCAAGCCAAACCTACTACCGTCGCCGCCACGAAAACGATTTCCGTGAATCAACGCTGTTTCGAGCGAAAGACGACCCTGGGACAGAATACGAGTATGAACGAAACCGTGCTCTTTTGCCGGGACGGGGATGGCGTCCGCCCCGCCTGACGCGGATTCCGGCGCTTTCCGGACGGATCGCGTCCTGACGATTCAGGGCGCGGTGTTCGATGTCGTCTGTGATCCGTCGGGCGTGACGGTTTCCCTGCGCGAAAAGGCGGAGCATTCGCCGGTTTGCGAATTCTTCGTGGTGCACGAGTCCGTCAACGCGTCGCGCTCCTGTCCCGCCAGTCCGGGTAACACGGTCACTTTTACACCCGCGCCGGGGACGGTCGCAACCGCCACACTCTCCGTGGTGGACCAGCGTGCGCAAATCGTCGGTACAGAACGGTTTTCGCTGGGGCTTTCGGATCGCGCTGCCTTGCGCTCCCGCGTGCGCTACGGCATTGCCGCCGCCGTGTGTCTGCTGGGAGGAGCGAGTTTCCTGCATTGGCAAGGAAAAGAGACTGCCGCAACACCGGCTGTGCAACCAACACCGGTGACGCAACTTCAGGTGGAACTGGACAGGATCCGCCATTTTCCCGGCGTGGTTTCTTCCGTCGACTTTGCGCCGGAAGGGGATTCCGAACTGGTCGGCTACGCTGGCGGCATGCAGTGGACGCGCTATGTTCGACCGGGAGAGGCGGAAAATTGCAGGCGCAGGCGTCCGGACGAAAAACTTCCGGCTTGCGTTCCCAATGCGAAATTTGGACAAAACGTCCAGGTGCGCGGTGTCGGGAAGGAAGGTGTCAATACCCTTGCCGTGCTTTCGACAGGGAGCAAATACAGCCAACTTTACCTGCTGACAGGCGGCGAGGAGCTGACTTTGAAGGACCTCTACGCGCCCAATGGGTATGAACTGAATGGCATGGCTTTGTCGGCCGATCAGAAGCGTGTGGCCTATGCCTATGACAAGGGTTGCGAGCAGGTGGAATTAAAGGAGGGAAAAATGGAACTGGGATGGAGCGGGAAAACCAACGCGGTCGCGCTGCGCCCGGCCCCCGCGCATGCCGAGCAGCCAGAATCCATGTTGTGCGCGGCGGAAGACGGCGTTCTGTATCTCGTTGCGCGCGACCAGCCAGCGTTTCCGCTGCAGGATACGCATGAGCCTGCCCGTCCATTGCGCGCGGTGGCGGTCTCCCCGGATGGGCGTCAGGCGCTTGCGGCGGGAGAAGACAAGATCGCGCGGCTGTGGGATCTGGAAAAAAAGCGTATTGTCTGGAGCCTGGAAGGACATACGAAAGCCGTGCTGTCCGTGGCTTTTTCGCCCAACGGCAAATGGCTCGCCACCGGGTCGGAAGATGGAAGCATTCGCCTGTGGGACAGGGAACGCGGTACGGAACTGGCATTCAAGCGGCATAACAAGGACGCAGTGGTCACCTCGGTTGCTTTCTCACCCGATTCCCACCAGATCGCCAGCGGCGGGCGCGACCGTGCCGTGCGTTTCTGGCGGATACGGGAAGATTGAGCGGATTCCGCCGGATGTCCGACCGGAAAACCCGGAAGCGTGCGATCAAGTGGAGGAAAAAACTTTGCCAAACGCAGCACGAGCGCTTGCCGTTCCCTCGCCCCCGCGCCTGCGGGGGAGAGGGTGGCCCGAAAGGGCCGGGAGAGGGCGTTGTTCCATATGGCGCGCAAGCGCCGGACATTTTCCTGAAAACATCGACAACCCGCTGTGCTGCCCCC
>JAITEO010000289.1 GCA_031281985.1 Zoogloeaceae bacterium
CGATTGTCCAAGGCTCGCCGGAAAGCAGTGAAACCGCGCATTCTTCCAGCGACATGCCGGCCAGCGTTCCAGGCGAGGCCAGCCAGGCCATGCCGGCTGGCGCATCCGGGAAATCGCCGCTGGCGCTTTACTGTTCCGATTTGACGGAAAAAGCGCGCAATGGGGAAATCGATCCCGTCATTGGCCGCGAACATGAAATCCGCACCATGATCGACATCCTGCTGCGTCGCCGACAGAACAATCCGCTTTTGACCGGCGAGGCCGGGGTGGGCAAAACGGCGGTCGTCGAAGGGCTGGCCCTGGCGATCGTGAGCGGCAACGTACCGCCCAGCCTGCGAAATGTGCGGCTTCTGGGGTTGGATGTGGGCGCGCTCCTGGCAGGAGCCAGCATGAAGGGCGAATTCGAGTCGCGTCTGAAAGGCGTGCTGGAAGACGCGGCGAAATCGCCCAATCCCATCATCTTGTTCGTCGACGAGATTCACACGCTGGTCGGCGCGGGCGGACAGGCGGGAACGGGCGATGCCGCCAATCTCCTGAAGCCGGCGTTGGCGCGCGGCACCCTGCGCACCGTTGGCGCGACCACCTGGAGCGAATACAAGCGCCATATCGAGAAAGACCCCGCATTGACCCGGCGTTTTCAGGTGCTGCAAATCCAGGAACCAGAAGAAGAAGCCGCCATCGACATGGTGCGCGGCCTGACGGGAACCTTCGCGGAACATCATGGCGTGTGGATCATGGATGACGCCGTGCGCGCCGCCGTCTCCCTGTCGCACCGCTACATTCCCTCGCGGCAGTTGCCGGACAAGGCCATCAGTCTTCTGGACACGGCATGCGCCCGCGTCGCCATGTCCCTGCACACGCCGCCCGCGCGTATCGAGCATTTGCGCGAGCGTCTGGCCGCCGCGCGTATCGAACACGAGTTGCTGGAAAAGGAAGCGAAAATCGGCAAGACCGAAGCCGCGCAACTGGAGCCGGTTGCCGCGCGCATCCGGGAACTGGAGACGGAATGCCAGGAACAGGAAACGCTCTGGAAAAAAGAACTGGAACAGGCGGAACGCATCATCGAGCGGCGCAACGCGCTCATCCGGGCAATGGAAGCGCCGGATGCGGAGGATGCCGGAGAGAACATCGACATCCCGGCGTTACGCGAGGAATTGCACGCCCTGGAAGCCGAACTCGAAACCTTGCAGAAAGACACGCCCCTGATTTTGCCGCAGGTCGATGAAACGGTCGTGGCGGCCATCGTTTCCGATTGGACAGGGATTCCGGTCGGGCGCATGGTGCAGGACGAAATTTCCGCCGTGCTGGGGCTTCCCGATTTGCTGGGACAGCGCGTCATCGGGCAGGATCACGCCTTGCGGCAGCTTGCCGAGCGGATTCAGATGTCGCGGGCGCGCCTTGCCGATCCCAACAAGCCGATTGGCGTCTTCATGCTGGTCGGGCCATCGGGCATCGGCAAGACGGAAACGGCGCTGACGCTGGCGGAGGCGCTATACGGCGGCGAGCAGAACCTGATTACGGTCAATATGAGCGAATTCCAGGAAGCGCACACGGTATCAACCCTGAAAGGCGCGCCGCCAGGATATGTCGGCTATGGAGAAGGCGGCGTGTTGACGGAAGCCGTGCGGCGGCGTCCCTATTCCGTCATCTTGCTGGATGAAATCGAAAAGGCGCACAGCGATGTGTACGAAATCTTCTACCAGGTGTTCGACAAGGGCTGGATGGAGGATGGCGAAGGACGCTACATCGACTTCAAGAACACGGTGATTTTGCTGACCTCGAACGTCGGTTCCGAACTGATTGGCGGTTTTTGCGACGATCCGGAGCTTACGCCCGGACAGGAAGCGTTGACGCAAGCCCTGGAACCCGAACTGCGCAAGGTCTTCCCCGCCGCTTTTCTGGGGCGGCTTGCCATTGTGCCCTATTTCCCCCTGGCGGCTGGCGCCCTGAACCGGATCGTTCGCCTGCACCTGAACAAGGTCATCGAGCGGATGCGCGTGCAGCACGGCATTGCGCTCGAAGTCGATGACGCGGTCGTCGATCACATCGTGGCCCAGTGCGGGACGCACGAAACGGGCGCGCGTCTGCTGGTGCGCTTCATCGAGCAGCAAATCCTGCCGCAACTCGCTACATACTGGCTCACGGCGTTATCGGAAAAGAAGGCTCTTTGCCGGATTTTCATCGGCCTGGAAAATGAAAAACTGATTTATCGGGGAGAGTATACCGATGCTGGATAATTCGTTTTACAATTCTGTTTTCGCATTTTATCTCGATGACAACCTGGAGGAAGCATATGGCCTCGATTAGCAAAAAATCCAACAATGCCCAGAAATTCATTGGACGCAATCGTGCGCCGCGCGTGCAGATTGAGTATGATGTGGAAATTTACGGATCGGAAAGAAAGGTCGAATTGCCTTTCGTGATGGCGGTGCTTTCCGATCTTTCGGGCAAGCCCGTCGAGGCGTTGCCGCCGGTTGCCGATCGCAAATTCCTCGACATCGACATCGACAATTTCGACGAGCGCATGAAGGCGATCAAGCCGAGAGTCGCGTTCTCGGTGCCGAATACCCTGACGGGCGAAGGCTACCTGATGGTGGACATGACGTTCGAGAGCATGGATGATTTTTCCCCCGCGGCGGTTGCCAAGAAGGTGGATGCGCTCAATCAGTTGCTGGAAGCGCGTACCCAGCTTTTCAACCTGCAGACCTACATGGATGGGAAATCGGGTGCGGAGGGACTGATCAACCAGTTGCTCCAGGATCCAGCCCTGATGAAGGCGCTGGCGTCCGCGCCCAAGCCCCAGTCCCAGGCCAGTGGCGCGGAAACCGTGACGCCCACGCCCACATCCACTGAATAAAGGAAGAATGCCATGACTGCACAGACGAAATCCGCGAAAGAGCTGTCGCTCCAGTTTGCCAATCCGGATGAGTTTTCCTCACTTCTGGATCGTGAATTCAAGCCCAAGACCGAACAGGCGCGCGAGGCGGTGGAAGTGGCTGTCCGCACCCTGGCGGAGCAGGCGCTCATCAATTCCACGACCATCAGCGACGACGCCTATACCGCCATCGAGTCGGTGATTGCGGAAATCGACCGCAAACTTTCCGAGCAGATCAACCTGATCCTGCACAAGTCAGAGTTTCAACAACTGGAATCGGCCTGGCGCGGACTGAATCATCTGGTGTCCAACACGGAAACGGACGAGAAACTGAAAATCCGTTTCATGGACATTTCCAAGGACGAAGTACGCCGGATGCTGCGCCGCTTCAAGGGTATCGCCTGGGATCAAAGCCCGCTTTTCAAACGCATTTACGAAGAAGAGTATGGTCAGCTTGGCGGGGAACCCTATGGGTGCATCGTGGCGGACTATTATTTCGACCACACGCCACCGGATGTCGAGTTGTTGAGCGGCATGGCGAAAATCGCGGCGGCGGCGCACGCGCCGTTCATTTCCGGCGCGGCGCCGACCTGTCTTTCGATGACTTCCTGGCAGGAACTCGCCAATCCGCGCGACTTGACCAAGATCACGACCAATCTGGAGCATGCCGCCTGGAATTCCCTGCGGGAAGCGGAGGATTCGCGTTATGTCGGGCTGGCCATGCCGCGTTTCCTTGGCCGTCTGCCTTACGGCATCAAGACCAACCCGGTCGATGAATTCGATTTCGAGGAAGAGACGGAAGGCGCGGATCACCAGAAATACATCTGGTGCAATGCCGCCTACGCGATGGCGGTGAACATCAACCGGAGTTTCAAGCTCTATGGCTGGTGCACCATGATTCGTGGCGTGGAAAGTGGCGGTACGGTCGAGAATCTGCCGTGTCACGTTTTTCCGACAGACGACGGGGGGTACGACGTAAAGTGCCCAACGGAAATCGCCATTTCCGACCGGCGAGAAGCGGAGCTTGCAAAAGCGGGCTTCATGCCGCTGATCCACAGGAAGAACACGGACAACGCCACATTCATCGGCGCGCAATCCCTGCAGAAACCGGCAGAATATTACGATCCGGACGCGACGGCCAATGCCAATCTGTCGGCGCGGCTACCGTACCTGTTCGCCAGTTCGAGATTCGCGCACTATCTGAAATGCATTGTGCGTGACAAACTCGGTTCGTTCAAGGAGCGGGAAGACGTACAGCGCTGGCTGAACGAATGGATCATGAATTACGTGGACGCCGACCCCGGCAACTCTTCGGAAGAAACCAAGGCCAGGCGCCCACTGGCGGCGGCGGAAGTGGAAGTCGACGAGGTCGAAAGCAATCCGGGGTACTACAACGCTCGTTTCTACCTGCGTCCGCACTTCCAGCTTGAAGGTTTGGGCGTCAGCCTGCGGCTGGTGGCGCGCTTGCCCTCGGTCAAGCGCGCCGGCGCGGCGGCTTGAGGTTTGATTGAAGATATGGTTTTGGATTTCGCATGGATGAAGAAGCCATATCTTCGATTGATGGTTTGCCTGTTGCGGTATAATGACAGGTGCTTCATTTTGATCACTTTACATGGGAGGCAATCATGGCACAGGACATATTTTTGAAACTCACGGGCATCGAAGGAGAATCGCCGGATTCTACGCACAAGAACGAAATCGAGGTGTTGAAATGGAACTGGGGAATCACCCAGGAATCCAACATGCACTCCGGTTCGGGCGGTGGCGCGGGAAAGGCGACCGTGCATGACCTGGTATTCGAGCATTTCATCGATCGCGCATCGCCGAACCTGTCGAAATACTGTCTGATGGGCAAACCCATCACCGAGGCGTTATTGACGGTTCGCAAGGCGGGCGGCAAACCGCTTGAGTATCTCAAGATCAAGATGACGGAAGTCATCGTCAGCCGCGTACACCCCGAAGGAAACAGTACCGAGGAGCGTATTCGTGAAACGGTGGGGCTTTCCTTCTCCAAGGTCACGGAAGAGTACATCGTCCAGAACGCCCAGGGCGGCAGCGGCGGCACGGTCACTGCAACCTTCGACATCAAGGGCAACGTAGAAGCCTGATGTCCCTTATATATGGCTCTGCTGTACAACACCGCAGAGCCATATAGAGAGGGAAGTCATGGGCGGTTTCCCCGGCCAGCGAGGCGGGCGGGGTTTTGTGCGCCAGTCGATCTCCGTTGCCCGAAGGCGGGAACGTTACGATGAGGCAATCAGTTTTGCGCCACACGTGGTCTTGTGACCCTCGGTGGCGATGGGAGTGCCATGATCCAGGCAGTTTTCCAATCCTTCCGCGATGACGAAAACGTGCGGTTCGCAGAGCGGGCACGTCACCGTATCCCCCTTGCGCGCGACGGGAATTCCATCTTCATCGAGAAACGCGCTTCCCGACACGACCACGCCGCCATGCGTTGTGGTGTCACCCACCCGAATCTGGCGCTTGCCATACAATTTGGCGCGAGACATGTTTTACCTCCTGAAAAAATCCATCTGTCAAGCCACATCCGATCAAGCCGGAAAGACTTGACCTTGGAAAGGGCATTCTATCGACATGAGCGGATGTCTGGCAAGCGATTTTTGCGCGATGGGGGCAAGTGCATCAGGCCCCTGCTTTTTGACGCCTGAAGTGCATTCCTGTTTTGCGTAACGTGCTGCCCGACAGGGCGGTTGTCCGTGCCTGCTGCGTGTGGCCGCGACAGTCTGTTGAAAACGAACAGGAGGAATGAGCAGCGCCAGAACGATTTCAGGCGCTGCCCAATCCGCTGTTCATGTCGATTCAATACTTCCGCCTTCTTGCGCTCTGTAGACTTGGGCAAAGGCCGTGCCGCCGCGCCTTTCCATTTGTCCTTCCGGCAGTCTGCTTCCTCGCCTGTCGGTCTGGCTGCGCCTTTCCACGCAACGCCTTTCTCCCTGTATTCGCCTTTCTCTTTGCGTCCGTCTCTCCATATGCGGCCAACCGCTCGCTCGTTGTCCGT
This sequence comes from Zoogloeaceae bacterium, assembly GCA_031281985.1. Lineage (GTDB taxonomy): Bacteria > Pseudomonadota > Gammaproteobacteria > Burkholderiales > Rhodocyclaceae > Azovibrio. The sequence goes on from JAITEO010000289.1 coordinate 5,895, forward strand.
CATCCGCGTTCATTTGTTTCCTCGTGGCGAGTCCTTGTACCAGAGTCTCCCGCATTTGCCTCAACAGAAGGACTTTCCAGTCATCACCCAGACACTCGCCGAGCAATGCAAACATCGTGGCGAGCGCCTCGTCCGCGCAATAAAAATAGAGCACCGGCGTATTCAGCGCCGCCGCTATTTTTTCCGTCATGGCGTAATGCGGCATGTGCGTACCGCTCTCAAAACGGCCAATGGCGCTGCTGTGCTCCTCCAGACCCAGCAGTCTCCCCAACTCTTTTTGGGTAAGCCCCGATTTTTCCCGCGCAGACTGGAGTCTTTTTCCGAAGACAGATTTTTCTTCCATCATTTCACCTGTCACCCTCTGGTCGAACGTCATACTTCATGCTGCTTTCCTCGACAATATGAATGCCATGTGCCAAGGGGATGTGTCCTAAAGGCATCTTCTCTCCTCCTCCTTCTTTCTATCGGTAGGTGTCTTTTCTTTTTTTTTGCGTTGGTTGCGCAAGGGTCACGAACGCGGGTGCGGTAAACACCGTCATATTCGTCATTCGATTTGATTTCGTCTAGTACGACCAGATGCGCTTTCTTGCCATCCGACAGGGCAATCGCCCCGGATCGCGTGCCGCCATCTCCTCCAAAGATAAAAAATCTTCCCGCTTCTGCCACGTCGAGCGCCAACCCCATGACCACGTTCACAGGCTTTTGTCATTATCCGCATGCGACACGGCATGTCTGTTTCGGAATCCACAAATCACGATGAATGCGTTCCCCCAAAACCAGCGCCATCGGCGCGTATGCGCATATGGCATAGCATTTGTTCAAACGCGCACACCCGGATTCGGATGCGCGCGCACTCGAAAGGAATAGTACATCATTGTATGCCGGACGATCCAAACGTTACAATCTCTCCTGTGCGCGCTCCTGTGCGCGCGTAAGATGCTGGAGCGTAGTAGTTGTTTTTCGCGCTGCCTCGATATTGGAAGGATGACGGGGCGAGGAGGGCGTTTGGGTCTGCCGCGAGAGGTAACGCGGGGATGCCTCCGCCCGAAAAACGCCGGGCGATGTGGGCGAGGACATGGGAAGGCAGCAGGACGAGGAGCGGCAGTACCGCAAGTTCCGGCCAGAAGTCGGCGACAGGTGAGGTTTTTGAGGTCGAGGACATGGCTATTCGCGCGGTAACTTGATGTTGCTGCCGGTGGTGACGGTGACATGCCCGGAAATCTTGCCGCCTTCCGGGACGCGCACATCGTGCGTCTTGACTTGCGTGTTGGATACGTCCAGTTTGCGCAAGGAGCAGCCGATGATCTCCAGCCTGCCGATGCGCCCGTTCTTGATGTCCAGGTAATCGAACTTGCAGTTCTCGATGCGCAGATGCTCGGTTTGTGCCCAATCTATCTTGAGGTGCGGAATCTTGCAGTTCTTGATGATGAACGATTTGTTTGGCGGCGGGTCATCCCATTTTTCCACGGGTTTCCTCTGCTGGATAGCGTCTACTGGCTTGCGGCTATTGACCGTGACGTTCTCCAAGAGGGTATGCACGGGAACATCGCCGGAAAGCTCAAGACCGTATTCTTTTTCCTCCGCACCGGAAAACGTGCAGTCGCGGATGGTCAGTCTGCCCTTGAACGCCGCCGCCGCGATCAGATATCCTTCCTGGATTCCCTCGAACAGCGCATCACCCAAGACGTCCGCGCCATACAGGGCAAAAACTTTCACCTTGCAGTGCCGTAGGGTGAAATCGTTGAGTTCGCCGTCGATTGCGTAAACTCCACCCCTGAAATCGCAGTCTTCCAGTAGAAAGTCCGAATAGGGCTTGTCGGTAGTACCGGATGTGGGTGTCCCTAATCGAACTTGTCCCGCAATAAAACGGCGTAATGTCAGACTCTTCGTACTCAACAAAGCGAAATTTTTGGCTTTGCCACCAACAAACATGATTTCTCCATAACCAACAGCACCTCTATGATTCGGGTCGTTATTGGAGTTCAGAAATTCACATTCTTCAAAAACAAGGTTTGTA
>JAITEO010000307.1 GCA_031281985.1 Zoogloeaceae bacterium
CAGACTTCTCACGCGCGGGGTTATCCCCCCTTGAAGCGGAGGGGCGGTTTCAGACCAGAGTCGGTTTTACTTTACGGTAAAGAAACAAACGCCGCGCGAACGCGGCTCAAACGGGAAACGGCCTATTGTACCCTGAAGGGGGGGTGTTCAGGCTTGCATGACACATGAGATAGAGGCGATTCCATCAAAAACGCGGCGTAAAAGCAACGCCGCCTTTTCGGGAGGCGGCAGGGATCGCCGCGTGTTCTTCACTGTGGATTGAGCCTCGAATCCTTTTCGCTATTGATGTTTCATTGCGCCATACACTACACTGGGAGACCGTGTGTTGAACATGATGTGTAATCAACGCGCATTGACCGCGAACAAACAGGAACCGTCATTCATGGATGAAATACAACCGGACACACCGTCCGTGCCGCGCAGGCGCAATCGGGAGGGTGCGCGCGGATGACGTTGGAAAGCCACGCGCCCCGGCATGCCGGAGTGACGGTCGCCGCATCGGTCGATCTGTTCCGCCACGTCACCGCGGACAAAACCGCGCTTTACCGCGCCATCATGGAAGTGTTCGCCGCCGCAAAACGCCAGTACCGCCTCCAATTGCGCCCCGACGAAGTGCTGGCCGAAGCGGACTGGGACGGGATGCCGCCAGCGCAGGAAGAAGTCGCTGCGGCGCTGGCGCAACTGGCCGCCTGGGGCAATCTGGAATCGCAGCCGGACATGGCGCGTGTCTCCACGCTCAACGATTACTATCGCGCGCATTTCCTCTATCGCCTCTCGCGCGGCGGCGAAGCGGTGGAGGCGAGCCTGGAAGTATTCGCGCAAAACCTGCGTCATCGCGCCGAACTGCAAACCGTGGCGCTGGAAGACATCGACAGCCGTCTGCAAGCCTTGCAGCATTTGCTCGGCGAAGCGGCCTCCGGCGGCAGTCTGGACGTCGCCAAGGCGCACCAGATTCTGCGCGACCTGGTGCGCGTATTCGAGGATTTGACCGGAAACGCGCAGGCGTTCATGGCAGGTGTGGCGCGCAGCCTGGAATTGCAGCAGGCCGATGCCACCGCCATCGTCGCCTACAAACACCGGCTGATTGATTATCTGGAACGCTTCATGGGCGACTTGATTCGCCGCTCCGACGCCATCGCCCGCACATTGCGTGAACTATCGCAGTCCATCGACGAAGTCCTGCGCCAGGTCGCCGGGCGTGAAGCGCGTGATGCCGCGCCCGGCGATGCCAGCGAGTGGGCGGATGAAACCCTGCGCCGCCAGAATGTCTGGCGCGAACGCTGGAAGGGACTGCGCGGCTGGTTTCTGGCGACCGGCAACGAACCGCCGCAGGCCGATTTGCTGCGCGCCAGGGCACGCGCGGCCATTCCCCAATTGCTGGGCGCTATCGCCACGGTCAATGAACGGCGCAGTGGCCGCAGCGATCGTTCCGCCGATTTTCGCGTGCTGGCACAATGGTTCGCGGCCTGCGCTGACGACGACGATGCCCACCGTCTTGCGCGCGCGGCGTTCGCGCTGCACCCGGCGCGCCATTTCTCGCTGGAGACGCCGGACGAGGAAGAGGTGCCGGCCAGCGCCTCCTGGCTGGAAGCGCCGCCGCTTGCGATCAACCCGCGCCTGCGCGAATATGGCGAGGCCGCGCCGCGCGGCCGGCCAGCGAATGTGCGCGACCGCGGCCACGAGCGCGCCTTGATGGCGCAACAACTGGCCGAGGAATCACGCCAGGTCGAGGCCGCGCGCCGCCGTCTGGCGACGGGACGCCCGACCCGGCTCTCGGAACTGGGCGAACTCGACCGCCATGCGTTCGGCCTGTTCCTGGGCTTGCTGGGCGAAGCCCTGGCCGAGCAGGCCAACCCCGAGCAGACGGTCGAGCGCCAGACCGGAGACGGTCTGCTGTATCTGCGGCTGGAGCCGCTGGCCGTCGATAGCCGTGCCGAAATCCGCACGCCGTCCGGCGTGTTTTCCGGGCGCGACCACCTGCTGACCATTCGCCCAACGCAAGCACAGCCATGAATGCGCGCACCTCCCGCCGCGCCACCCAGCACATCGGCGAACTGCAAAAGGCGCAGCAGCAGGACGAGTTCCGCCGTGCCCTGCGCGGCCTGCTGATGCGTCCGTCGATGTCGCCGGATCATGCCGACTTTCCCGCCGTGCGCCGTCAGGCCGAACGTCTGCGCGAATGGTTCGCGCGCGAAACCGGCTGGCCGCTGCACGTGGATCGTGAAAGCGCGCGCCTGTTCAAACGTCCGGCCGACCTCTCCGACCCGACCCGCGGTCTGCACGGCTACGACCGCCGCCGCTACGTGCTGTTGTGTCTGGTGTGCGCGGTGCTGGAACGGGCTGATCCGCAGATCACCTTGCAATTGATCGGCGAGCGGATCGTGCAACAGGCCGCCGACCCGGCGCTGGAGGCACTGGGCTTCACCTTTGCCCTGCGCAGCGCAAGCGAGCGGCGCGACCTGGTCGCGGTGTGCCGAACCTTGCTGGAGCAAGGCGTGCTCGCGCGCGTGGCGGGCGAGGAAGAAAACTTCATCCACGAGAGCGGCTGGCAGCAATCCGATGCGCTGTATGACGTGCATCGCCGCCTGCTGGCCGGTTTGCTGGCGGCGGTACGCGGCCCTTCGACCTGGCGCGCCGAAGAAGCGCCAGCGGATACCGAGGCGCGCCTGCGCGCGCTGGTGGCCGAATTCGCGCCGGACAGCGAGCAGGGCCGCCGCAACGCCGTGCGGCATCATCTGGCGCGGCGGCTGCTCGACGATCCCGTGCTCTACGTCGACACCCTGGACGACGAAGCACGCGCCTATTTCATCAACCAGCGCGGCGCGCTCGCCAGCCGCCTGTGCGAAGCCGCGGGACTCACCGCCGAGCAGCGCGCGGAAGGACTCGCGCTGGTCGATGAACATGGGCAATTGACCGACGTGGCGATGCCCGCCGAAGGCACCGAAGCCCACGCCACCTTGCTGGTGGCGGAGCATCTGGCCCAGCGCCTGCGTCAGGCGCGCGTGCCCGTGCGGGTGGATGAAGAAGCCATCGCCCTGTTCCTGCGCGAGGCTGTGGGCCGTTATGGCCGCTACTGGCGCAAATCGGCGCGCGCCCCCGGCGCCGAACGCGAACTGGCTGGCATTGCCGTGGGGCGGCTCTGCCAGTTGGGGCTGCTCGCGCGCAAGGCGGATGGCATCCATCCCTTGCCCGCCATTGCCCGTTTCTCGCTGGGCGAGGCCGAAGTACGCGGCGTGCCGGAGACCGATTCCCTGTTCCTGTCCGATGCCGCCGCATGACCACAGATTTGTTCCCCGTCGCTTCCGCCCGTCCGGCGCTGCCCGAACCGCAGCGCGAACGCTGGCAGCCCTTGCGTCTGGGGCTGGTCGAGTTATTCCTTTACGATAGCGAGGAATTCTGGTTCCACGACGGCCACCTGCTGCTGCGTGGCAACAACGGTACCGGCAAATCCAAGGTGCTGTCGCTGACCCTGCCCTTGTTGTTCGACGCGCAATTGCGTCCATCGCGGGTCGAACCCGATGGCGACGCCAGCAAGAAAATGGCCTGGAACCTGCTGATGGGCAGTTACCCGCGCCGCATCGGCTATAGCTGGATCGAATTTGGCCGGCGCGAGCGCGATGGTCGCGCGCGTTACCTGACCCTGGGCGTGGGCCTGTTGGCGGTGGAAGGCCGAACGCAGGTGGAGAGCTGGTTCTTCCTGCTCGAAGGTGACGGCGTAACCGCCGACCCGCGCCTTGGTCAGGATTTGTGGCTGACCACGGCCGAGCGTCAGGTACTCACGCGTGAACATCTGCGCGAAGCACTCGCGGGGCGCGGCCAGTGGTTTGAAAACGCGCAGAGCTACCGCCGCGCGGTCGACGAGCGTTTGTTCCATCTGGGGCCGCACCGTTACAGCGCGCTGGTGGATACCCTGATCCGGCTGCGCCAGCCGCAATTATCGAAAAAGCCCGACGAAGCCGGACTCTCCGATGCCCTGAGCGAATCGCTGCCGCCCCTGCCCGCCGAATTGCTGGGCGACGTGGCCGAGGCGCTCAATCAATTGGAAGAAGACCGCAGGCAACTGGAGGAAACCCGCAGACTGGAACGTACCGTCGTCCAGTTCGAGCGCTGCTACCGCATCTACGCGGGCATGCTGGCACGCCGTCAGGCGCGCGAACTGCGTCAGGCACAGACCGGCTTCGACAAGGCCAGCGAACTCCGCAACGCGGCGCAGACAACGCTGACACAGGCGGTCGCGCGAGAAACCGCCGCCACCGAAACCTTCGAGGCGGCGAAACGGGCTTTTGCTGCGGTACGCGAACGTCTGGAGACGCTGCAAAGCGACCCGGCCAATCAGGATGCCAACCGCCTGCGTCAGGCGGAAACCGACGCCAACCAACGCCGCGCGGCGGCAGAGACCGCAAGCAGCCAACATCAGGCCGCCCAGGAAACGCTGCAACACGAAATCCAGCGCAGCGCGCAACGCGCCGAACAGGCGGAACAGGCGCGCAAGCAACTGGAAACGGCGCGCGCCCGGACCCTGGAGACAGCGGGCAGCATCGGCCTCGATGCGGACGTCCTCACCAACCCGCTGCTTGCCCTGGCGGCGGAAACCCTGGCGGAAAATCCGCCCAAGCCGCATGAAGCGGGCGACGCCTTGCGCGGACTGGTGTCGCGGCGGCGGAAAGACATCGCGCATCTGCACAAACACCACGCGGAAGTCGACCGGCGGCAGGCGGAATTGCAGAGCGCGCAGAACAACGTCCAGACCTTCCGAGCCGACCTGGAAGATGCGCTGGCGCGGCGCGAAGCCGCCGACCGGCAGGCCGAAAAAGCGGGCGAGGTGCTGCTCGAAGCCTGGTGCGGGCATTGTGCGGGACTGGCGCAATTGCGTTTCGACGCCGATGAACCCTTGCGCCTGCTGGCCAACTGGACGCCGCGCCCCGAAGGCGACAACCCCGCGCAGGCAGCCCTGTCCGCAGCCTGGCAAGCCGCCTTGCGGCGATACGCCGCACGGCAGACGGAACTCGACGCCCGGCGCGAAGCCTTGCAACAACGGCGTGCCGCACTGGAAGACGAACATGCGCGGTTGATCGCAGGCGAAGACGCCGCGCCGCCCGAATCTGCCACCCGTGACGCCAGCGTGCGTGCGCAACGGCCCGGCGCGCCGTTCTGGAAACTGGTGGATTTTCATCCGCGTCTGGGTGCGGCTGAACGCGCCGGACTGGAAGCCGCGCTGGAAGCCAGTGGCCTGCTCGATGCCTGGATGTCCCCCGATGGCGCACTGACCGACGACACAGGCCGCCCCTTGCTGGATGCCAGTTGGCGGCAACGCCAAGCCGTGGTCAGCGCCAGCCTGGAGAACGCGCTGATCCCGGCGCTGCCGGATGCCTGCCCGGTCACGGCGGCCAGTGTGGCCGCGCTGCTGGCGGGTGTGGCCTATGGTTCCCAAGACCCGGAGACCGCTGAAACCTGGCTCTCGCCCGATGGCCGCTACCGTCTGGGTGTCCTGGCCGGCGCTTGGCAAAAAACCGAGGCGCGCTACATCGGCCACAGCGCCCGCGCGCGTGCCCGCCAGCGGCGGCTGGAAGAAATCGCCCTGGCGCTGGCCGGACTCGACACGGAAGAAGCCCGGCGCGCCCAGGAGGCCGAAACGCTGGAGGTCGACCGCCGCCAGGCCGAACGCGAATGGCAAGACGCCCCTTCCGACCGCCCGCTGCACGACGCCATCGCGGTGGCGGCGCTGGCCGGGCAGGACGCGGGACGCGCCCGGCAACGGCTGGATCAGGCCGAGGCGCGCAGCCGCGAACACGAAGCAAGCCTGCACAGCGCGCGCGAACAACTGCACCGTGACGCCGCCGACTTGCGCCTGCCGCCCGAAGCCGAACGCCTGCCAAACGTCGAGCAGGCGCTGGCCGACTTCGACGATGCCCAGGGGCGGCTGACGCAAGCGGCGCATGCGTGGCAACACGTCTGGCCGGAATACATCGAACAGCGTCACCGTGAAGACAGCGCGCGAAAAACACGGGAACAGGCTGGCGCAATCCTGGCCTCGGCCAGGGAACAGGCCGAACAGGCCCAAGCGCGTTTTGAAATCCTGCGGCAATCCGTCGGCCAGCAAGTCGAAGAACTGCGGCGCAAGCTCAACGAGGTGAGCGAGGCGCGCGACCGCGCCGAACAGGCAACCGAGACGAACCGCAAAACGCTGGGTGAAGCGGAAAAAGCGCACGCTGTCGCCGTATCCCACGCGGAACAAGCCGAGCAGAACCTGACCGAACGCGCCTCTGAACGCCAGGAAGCCGTCGAGCGCCTGTGCCACTTCACCGCCAGCGGCCTGCTGGCTTCGGCGCTGCCCGAACTCGAACTGCCCGGTCACTGGAGTATCGACCCGGCACTGAATCTGGCCCGCCGCATCGAACAGGCGCTGGCCCAGCTCGCCGACGACGAAGCCACCTGGAGCCGCGTGCAAAAACAAATCGCGGAAGACCTGGGCGAACTGCAACGCGGCCTGGGCGCGCTGGATCACCAGGCCGTCTCCGAACCCAACGACTGGGGCATCACCGTCACCATCCAATACCAGAACCGCGCCGAGCGTCCCGACACGCTGGCGCGGCATCTGGCCGACGACATCGCCCAGCGCGGCGAACTTCTGTCGGCGCGCGAGCGCGAAGTGCTGGAAAACCACCTGCAAGCCGAAATCGCCGCCGAAATCCAGCGTTTGATGCGCGCTGCCGACGAACGTGTCAGCGCAATCAACGCCGAACTCCACAAACGCCCGACCACCACCGGCATGCGCTACCGCCTGCAATGGGAAGTGCTGAGTGTCGAAGACGGCGCTCCGGCTGGCCTGGAAGCCGCGCGTAAAAATCTGCTCGGCACCAGCGCCGACCTCTGGTCGGCCCAGGATAGGCGCGCGATCGGCTTGATGCTGCAACAGCAGATCGCCGCCGAGCGCGCCCGCGCCGACGCCGAGGCCACCGGCATCAGCCTGACCGACCAGCTCGTGCGTGCGCTGGATTACCGCCACTGGCACCGCTTTCGCATTCAACGCCAGCAGGACGGCCAGTGGCGCAAACTCTCCGGCCCGGCTTCCAGCGGCGAGCGCGCGCTGGGCCTGACCGTGCCGCTCTTTGCCGCCATCGCCAGTTTTTACGGCCACGGCGGCAGCCCGCTCGCGCCGCGTCTGATGTTGCTTGATGAAGCCTTCGCTGGCATCGACGACACCGCCCGCGCGCACTGCATGGGACTGGTGCGCGAATTCGACCTGGATTTCGTCATCACCAGCGAGCGCGAATGGGCCTGTTACGCGGAACTGCCCGGCGTCGCGATCTGCCAGTTGCAGCGCCGCGAAGGCATCGACGCGGTATTCGTCTCGCGCTGGGTTTGGGACGGACGCGCCAGGCGCGAAGAAAACGACCCCGACCGCAGATTCCCGTCGGCATGACGAATACGCCAGATGCCCGCCTGCAACGCGCGCTCGGCTGCCCCGAACTCGCAGCGGTACGGCAACGGCTGCGCCGTCATTTCGAACGCGCCGAAACAAGGGGGTGCGCCACGCAAGTGCGTCTGGGCGATCTCGATACGGCAGCGTACCGCGCCCTGTGCCAACTGACCGGGCAGCCCTCGCGTCCGGCGCGTTCGCTGACGCTGGACATCACGAAACTCGACGCGCGTCTGCGCGAAGCCGGACTGGCCGATTCCCTGCGCGACGCGCTGGAACGGCTGGAAGGCCCCATCGTCTCCCAGGCCAGATTACGCGAGGAATGCCAATCCCGCTGGTCGGCCTTGCCTGCCGATGCCCAACCCTTGCTGCGAACCTGGCTGGAAAAATCGCCCGCCGCCATGACGCTGCTCAAGCGGCTTGGGCGCACGCCCGAACGCGCGCGGTCTTTGCTGACCGCAGCCGATGCCGTCCTGCGCCGCCTGCCGGCCGAAGGTCTGCCGCGTTCGCAACTGGCCGCCGAAACGCTGGGCGACGCCCACGCCCTGGATGCCGGGCAAGCCGTGGCGACGCTGGTGCTGGCAGCGTGGCGCTGGCACGTCCAGGCAAGCAAAAGCGCGGAAGAAAAAGACGACGAAAGCCCAGGCGCGACCGGCGCGCGCGCACGCGACACCTGGGCGCAGGCTGGCATCCTGGTCAGCGAACTGGCGCGTCCGGTGCTCTTCCTCAACCTGCCGACGCCCGCCAGTGGCCTGCACACCTGGATTCCCGGCGAACCCGCCTACCTGTCGCTGCGGCAATTGTTGCGCAGACCATTGGCATGGCCTGTCGCCGGATGCCGCATCCATGTCTGCGAGAATCCAGACATTGTCGCCATCGCCGCCGACCGTCTGGGCGAAACCTGTGCCCCCCTAGTCTGCACCGACGGCATGCCCGCCGCCGCGCAGCGCATCCTGCTGGATCAATTGACCGCCGCTGGCGCGCGCCTGCACTACCACGGCGACTACGACTGGCCGGGCATCGGCATCGGCAATTTCGTCATGCGCACCTGGAACGCATCGCCCTGGCGCTTTGGCGCGGCGGAATACCGAGCCGCCGTCGCACAAACACCGCCACGCGCCCGCGATCTGGATGCCACCAGAGTCGAAGCCGTCTGGGATACCGAATTGGGCGCGGAAATGGATCGGCATGGCCTCTCCATCGCCGAAGAAGCTGTCGTCGCCAGCCTGCTCGATGACTTGCGCCAGAACGATGGAATGTCGCGTCAAGCGTGCGACACCGGCGGGGCGTGATTGAAAGTGGCAGAAAACTTGTACGCTCACGTCCAATTTTGTCATTGACAGCTCAAATACCCTTCGTCATTGCGAGGCGCGTAGCGCCGTGGCAATCCAGACGGCCTTTCACGTTGCCCTGGCGTTTGGCGTAACTGAACCGCCGCATGGATTGCCACGGGCCCGGCCCTCGGTCACGCACGCAACATCCGGGAGGCGCAACGGGGCTTTGAAAGGCTTGAGCCGTATGAAGGGAAACTTTCATGTACGGTTTTCAGGGGGGAATGGGCCAGCAATGGCCTGTTCCTATCCGCCCCCACGCACGGGGCTGATCTTTCCACCCATCAAAAAAAATCCTCAAATAGTCAAATTTTTTCCGTAAACCGTTAGCGAGAAAAATAATACTTATCAATAATCTCCCCCTCGAATTCATCTTTCTGGGAGAACACAAAATGCGGTGCAAAA
>JAITEO010000135.1 GCA_031281985.1 Zoogloeaceae bacterium
GTTCCTGCAGGGCGGAGGCAATCCGCACGGATTGCTCGATGTTCTCCCGGCTCTGCGTGCCCAGTTGCTCCAGCAACTGCCAGCTTTGCACGACGGTACCGCCCAGGAGAACGATAATCAGTGAAAACCCGACCATCAATGCTTGGTGGGAAGCTATCCGTTTCATAAAGCGCATATTCTCTGTGATGACCTTGCCGGTCTGAATCCTTGGGGACGGCAAAACGGTATTCTCTCTCGCCGCGAATTTGTGCCCATTCTATTCGGGTGCACCAAAAAGTGAAACCCTGGCCTTGCGAGGAAGGCAATCCAAAGGGGAGAAAACCTCTCCCAGACAAAGCACGGTCAGAGGCTCTCCCCTGACAAGGGGAGGGGTTTGCGGCAGCGGAACAGGAACCAAGGCCGGATGCAGACCGAAGCGCCGCAAAACCCCCTTGTCAGGGGAGAGGTGGATAAACCGGCGCTTTGCCCCCTACTTTTGCACGGTCGTGGGTTTTCGTTGCCTTTACACCAAAAAAGGGCAAGCTCCGCTTGCCCTTTTTTGCGGACTGAACCGGAAAAAAGTGGTTTTTTACTTTTTTCCGCCTCGCGCTCAATCGCGCAATTCCCGCCCGGTCAGGCGGATGAAGACGTCTTCCAGGTTGGCGGCGCGGTGCGTGTAGCGCAGCGTTGGCCGTTGCGCCAGCAATTGCAGCAACTGGCGGGCGGCGGCGTCCTGCCCGTAGAAGAACAGCGTCTCGCCGCTTTTCTCCATGCGCGCGCCCTCCGTGCCGCCCTGGGCGCGCGCCGCGTTCGCGAAGGATTCCAGAGCGTCCGGCGTTCCGGTCGTGTCGTACACCTCGATGACCTGCGCTTCGATGTGGCGGGCGATCAACGCGCGCGGACTGCCTTCCGCGATCTTCCGCCCGCCGTCGACCACCATGATCCAGTCGCACAGGCGTTCGGCTTCCTCCATGAAATGCGTGGTCAAGAGCAGGGTCTTGCCCGCGCTCCGCAAGGTTTTCAGGCGTTCCCAGATCAGATGGCGGGCTTGCGGGTCCAGGCCAGTGGTCGGCTCGTCGAGAAACAGGATGGCGGGATCATTGACCAGCGCCCGCGCCAGCGTCAATCGCCGTTTCATGCCGCCGGAAAGGGTGTCGATGCGGGTGTCACGCTTGCTCTTCAGGCTGGAAAATTGCAGCAGTCCCTCCATGCGCGCCGCCATCTCCTTTTTGGACAAGCCAAAATAGCGCCCGAAAACACGCAGGTTTTCGCTGACCGTGAAATCCGGATCGAGATTGTCGAACTGTGGCACCACGCCGACCGAAGCGCGCGCCGCCTGCGCCGCCTCCGGGATGCGATGCCCCGCCAGCGTGATTTCGCCCGCGTCCGGTACGGCCAGGCCGAGACAGAGTTTCAGGGTCGTGGTCTTGCCCGCGCCATTTGGCCCCAACAGGCCGAAACAGCAGCCCTCTTCCAGCGTGAAGGAGAGGTCTTCCACCACGGGAACGCCCGCATAGCGCTTTTGCAGCGCCCGCGCGGACAGGGGCAGCGGCTTCATCGCAAGTCGCGCGCGCGGTCATGCCAGGCGCGCAGGATGATGTCGCGGATGAGGGTGAGCCGCCGGTGAAAAAAGTGATCCGCGCCAGGAATCACCACCACCGGCAGATTCTGCGGCTCGGCCCAGGCCAGGACATTGGCCAACGGCACGAGGGTGTCGTCCGCGCCGTGGATGATGAGCGTATCGGCAGGCACGGCTTCGGTGTCGTATGCGCGTACCCCTTCGATGAACCCGGCGGCGACGCCAACCAGCGCCAGCCGCTCCGCCGCCCGTCCGGCATCGCGCAAACGACGGGCAAGAAGGGTCTGGCAGTACGCGCCAAAGGAAAAGCCCGCCAGCGTCACGGGCAAGCAACGATTGGGATCCTCGAGCCGCCGGTGCGCCTCTTCCAATGTTGCCAGGAGATCGTCCGTCTCGCCAAGACCACCGTCATGCACGCCTTCCGTCTTGCCGACGCCGCGAAAGTTGGGACGGAAGGCGGCGTACCCCAGCGAGCGGAAGGTCTTGGCAAGCGTATGCGCAACCTTGTTGGTATTCGCGCCGCCGCCCGCCGGATGCGGATGCGCCACCAGCGCAATGCCGCGCAAGGGCAGATCCGCCGGAATTTCCATGATCGCCTCGATGTTGCCCACCGGCCCGTCGAAATGAATGTGGCTTTCGTGATGCATTTGATTTGTAAACGTCAAAAAGTGAAAACCTACTTTTTGCCAGGTTAGTCAGGGGTTGAAGGCAAAGCGAAGCTTCGCCTTCAACCCGTTAAAACCAACGCAAAACCAGCGCGGTCTGTATGGTTCTCGTAGGGGCGCACTGCGTGCGCCCGTCCGCCGTCACACGGCGTAATGGTTTGCGCGGGCGCACGCAGTACGACCCGTGCAGCGGGTAGTGGGTTTCCCCGCCTTTACCCAAAAAAGGGCAGGCTTCGCCTGCCCTTTTTTGCTGACTGAACCGGCAAAAAGTAGATTTTCACT
>JAITEO010000065.1 GCA_031281985.1 Zoogloeaceae bacterium
TGACTAACCCGGCAAAAAGTAGATTTTTACTTTTTGCCGCACTGCTGTAGCCAGTATTCAAACGCCGCCAGATGCCAGAGTTTGTTGCCTTGCAAGGGCGTGAAGTGTTGCAGGGGTTCGGCGAGGAGGCGATCGACGTAGGCGCGGTGGTAGAGGCCGCGGTTGCGGCAGGCGGAGGCGGTGAGCGTGTCGCGGATGAATTCGAGGAAGCCGCCGCGCAGGTACTTCAGGGCGGGCGTGGGGAAATAGCCTTTCGGGCGGTCGATGATGGCGTGCGGCAGCAGATTGCGCGCGAGGCGCTTCAGCGGAAACTTGCCGCCCTCCGCCAGGCGCAACGCGGGCGGCAGGGTCATGGCGGTTTCCACCAGCGCCTTGTCGAGAAAGGGCACGCGCGCTTCCAGGCCGTGCGCCATGCTCATGTTGTCGATGCGCTTTACCGGGTCGTCGACAATCAGGGTGGTGACATCCAGGGAGAACACCCGATCCATGAAACTGTCGGCATCGGCTTCTTGCAGGCGCGCGGCGATGAAGGGGGCGACGTGATCGCGGGCGGCGTCGGCGTGGGCGGTAATCCATTGCGCGTCCAGCATTTCCAGGAATTCGGCGTGGGAGCGATCGAAATAGCGCGGGGCGAAACGCGCAAGCGGTGGCAGGGTTTCCGCTTGTGCCGCCATTTGCGGATACCAGTAATAGCCGCCGAACACCTCGTCCGCGCCCTGGCCGGAAAGCACGGCCTTGACTTCCTTCTTGACCTCGCGCGCCAGCAGCCAGAAAGCGACGTTGTCCTGGCTGAACATGGGTTCGGACATGGCGGCAAGCGCTTCGGGCAGCGCCGACAGCATTTCGTGGTCGCTGATGTGGTAGCGGTGGTGCGCCGTACCGAAGTGCCGCGCCACGATGTCGGAATAATGGAATTCATTGCCCGCCTCTTCCGGCTGGTCGGCAAAGCCGATGGAAAAGGTGGGGATGTTCGTCCTTCCCCGCGCGGCCAGCAAGGCCACCAGCAAGCTGGAATCCAGGCCGCCGGAAAGCAGTACGCCCACCGGCACGTCGGCGGCGAGCAAATGGCTTTCGACCGCCGCCTCCAGCCGCTTTTGGGTGGCTTCCAGATAAGCGTCCACATCGGGTTCCGGCGCCGGGCGGCGGGCGGACAAGCGCCAATAGCAGCCATCCAGGGTTGCGCCATTGGCATCGACCGCTTGCCAACTGGCGGGCGGCAATTTCTGGATGTGGCGAAAAATGGTGTGCGGCGCGGGGACGGAGCCATGCAGGGTGAATTGGAATTGCAGGCCGATGGCGTCAAGTTCCTCCACCACGTCGCCGCCCGCCAAGAGCGCGGGCAGGGTGGAGGCAAAGCGCAGGCGTCGCGCGTCGCGGGTAAGGTACAGCGGCTTGATGCCGAAACGATCACGGGCGAGAAAGAGGCTGCGCGCGCCGCCATCCCAGATGGCGAAGGCGAACATGCCGTCCAGGCGCGCCAGACAGTCGCGTCCCCAGGCGTGATATGCCTTGAGGATGACTTCGGTGTCGCCTTCGGAGAAAAAATGGTAGCCGCGCGCGGCAAGCTCGCGGCGCAGTTCGCGGTAGTTGTAGAGGACGCCGTTGAAGACCAGCGTCAGACCCAGTCCCTCATCGTGCATCGGCTGGCTGGCCGCTTCCGAGAGATCGATGATGGACAGCCGCCGGTGTCCGAAGGCCAACGCCCCGTCGCGGAATTCCCCGCCCGCATCCGGCCCGCGCGGGCGCAGGGCATGCGTCATCCGCGCCAGCGCCGCGCCATCCGCCGCCTGTCCGTCAAAGCGCAATTCCCCGCAAATGCCGCACATATTTTCAGCCCTGTACCACGCCCGCGCCAACCGCCTTCTTCTGTCCCCTGTCTTCTGTCTTCTGACCCCCGTCCCCTGGCCGTCCCATCAGGGTCTGCATGGCCTTGGCGATGGAATCGAGGGATTTGATCTGTTGTTGCAAGTCGTTTTTCATGGCTTCCAGTTCGTTGATCCGTTCTTCCAGGGTGTCGGCGGCCTCGTGGATGCGCTGGATGCTGTCCAGGCGGCGCTTGAGGTGCAGTTGATGTTCGCGCACCTGGGTTTCCACGGGACCCATGATGATCTTGAGCCAGCTTTCCACGTCCCAGTTGGCGCGCGCAAAGATTTTCTGCGCCTGCATGGCGATTTCTTCAAAAAACTTGTGCGCGATGCTGCTCTTTTCGCGGGTCATGAACTGTACGGCGTTGTTCAGATGGATGTCGCACCAGCCCTCCAGTCGCTGGATTTCCTTTTCGTAGATGGAGAGGGAAAAATCGACGGGCGCGGTGAGTTTGAGGCCATGTTCGACGTGCAGGCGTTTGTAGACGGAATCCATCATGCTGCGGATTTCCTTGATCTCCGCGCTGGATTTTTTCAGGCCACTCTGGACTTCCTGAAAAAAGCCATGGATGGCGCGGGAGATTTGCCGGGAAAAAGTGGCGCTCAGCATCGTCTGCCGGGTTTTTTCCGTCCGTTGGCGCAGGGGCTTGACGCCCAGATGCGCGAACAGCTTGTTGGTGAGCGTGGAAAACACGCTGCGCACGGCGTAGTAGTGTTGCAGTCCGGTGTCGAATTCCTCCTTTTCCACCTGGATCTTGCCCATCATGTATTCGACCATGCCCCGGTTCTTGCCGCGCAGATCGGAGAGTTCGCCAATCTGCTCGCTCAGGTTCGCGCGGCGGACTTCCAGGAGTTCCTGGATATGCCGGTGGATTTCCCCGAATTCGCATTGGGTGTCGTCGCGCACGATGTCGTGCTTGGCGGGGATGAGTTCGTCGGAAAGGGCGGCTTCGAGTTCCGGCAGACGGCTCTTGATCAGCAGCCGGTCATCCTGGTTGATTTTGGCCACCAGTCCCTTTTGCGCCGAGACGGGGAAAATCTGGCCTTCGTGGATGCCGAGGATGTCCGCGCAACTCCTTGCCTGACGCGTGATTTCCGCGTCGATCTCCGCTTCGCTTTTCAGTTCGTCCCACAATCCGTCGATCTTGTTCAGCACTACCAGACGCCCGCGCTTGCCGTGATTGCTGGCGATATGCTCCTGCCAGACCAGCAGATCCGATTGCGTCACGCCCGTGTCGGCGGCCAGGATGAACAGGACGGCATGGGCGTTGGGCAAGAGGGAAAGCGTCAGTTCCGGTTCGGTGCCGATGGCGTTCAGCCCCGGCGTATCCAGGATCACCAGCCCCTGTTCGAGCAGGGGATGCGGAAAATTGATGATGGCATGACGCCAGCGGGGAATTTCCACCAGGCCATCCTCGCCCACATGAAAAGCGCCAATCTGCGTTTCATCCACCGTGAAGCCCAGCTTGCCCGCTTCCTTGGCGGGGACGCGGATGACTTCGCTCACCTGGCGCAGGGCGTCCTGCATGGCCTTGGCCGAACGGAGGTCCAGCGGGATGCGCTGCCAGGCGTCGGGATTTTGCTTGTATTCGCTGACGCTGGTGTTGCTGCTGCGCGTCTGGATGGAAAGCAGGTCGATGGCGGGCGGCTTTTCGGCCACGTACAACAGTTCCGTCGGGCACATGGTGGTGCGTCCCGCCGAGGAAGGCAGGATGCGATTGCCATAGGCGGTGAAGAAGATGCTGTTGATGAGTTCGGATTTGCCGCGCGAGAATTCCGCGACGAAGGCCACGTGCAGCTTGTCTTCCCGGATGCGATCGCACAGTCGGGAAAGCCGCTGTTCCGTCTGCGCGTCGCTTAGATCCTGCTCGATCAGCCACTGACGGAAACGCTCCGTGGCCGCGATGATGGCAAGCCGCCATTGGCTGTAGGCGGCAAATTGTAGGGCAAGGGACATGAATGACCCGCAAGAGAGGACGATGACCGCTAATTTAGCATGTTTGCGCCCGCTTTGTTCTGACGAGCGCAAAGCCGCCGCCCGGCGTGCGCATATTGGTGGTTTGCCCCTGGTACAGACGCGCGGCGAGTAGTTGGACTTGTCCCCGAAAAGCGTAGGCGCGGAGATCGAATTTCAATTCCTGCGCCGTGTCCGTTCCCGGCGGCGTGAGACGGCAGGTGGCGGGCGAGACGAACTCCTGGGCGACATAACGGGCGCGCAGGATTTCCTCGAACACCCGGCGCGTGAGCTTGTCGCCCCGATAGGCGGCGCGGCTGCCAAACCCATCGGCGGGTTTGAAAAAAAGCCCCTTGCGCGTCTGCCAGAGATTTTCCGCTTCTTCTAGCCGGACTTCCCGTGTGCGCGGCACGACCGCGCGCAGCGTTTGTTGCCGATCGGCGGCAAGACCGCTCTGGGCGAGCCAGTCGGCATCGGAGAGCAGGCAAAGATTGCGCTTGTCGGCATACAGGGCATGCGCGTGGGGATGCGGCGTCAGGAAGATGGCGTTTGCCCGGTACGCGGCGGCAAGCGCGGCATGCCGGGGCGCGGCCAGCGCGAAATCGGTGAGGCGGTTGTAGACCACATCCACCACGCCGCGCGCGTGATATAGATGCCGTCCGTCCCAGGACAATTCTGCCGGGTCGGCAATCCATGTGTCGATTCCCGCGGCGGCAAAGAGGCGAAAAAACAGGTGAAATTCCGGCGCGAGGTATTGTCGCGCCGGGTCGTCATCGACAAGGACGAGGCGTTGCGGCGTTTGCCCTCCCCAGACCGTCTGGAACATGGCAAGCGTCCCGGCTTCCACATCGCGCCCGTTTTCTTCGCCTTGTCCCTGGGAGCGCGCCAATAGCGCGTTCAACAGCAGCCCGCCCGCGTTGGTGTTGATTTCGATCAACCGAGGCCCCGCTGGCGTCAGATGAAAGTCGTAGCCCATGCAAACCGCCGGATAGCCAGGATCGCGCCGCGCGATTTCCGGCGCCCTCGCCAACACCGCCTCCCGGTAGGACGGCAGGGCGACGAGCGTTTCCACGGCGGCAATGAACCGGGCAATGGCCTCGATTTCCCCCGCAGAGACGCCCACCGGCGCGGCGGCAAAAAGATGCGCATGGCTTTGCCGCAAGGCAGACGCATCCAGCCCATCCGCAACAAGGCAGGCATCCAGCGCGTTCTGGTCGATCATCATCGTTGTATGGCAAAAAGTAAAAACCTACTTTTTGCCGGTTCCGTCAGCAAAAAAGGACAGGCAAAGGGATGCAATGAAAAGTGGAGGAAACAAACGAAGCGCCGTTGCTTGCCGTCCCCTCTCCCCCAATCCTTTGGGGGAGAGGGTGCCCGTCAGGGCGGGAGAGGGGGCAGCACGGTGCGTGGTCATGGTTTTAGGGAAAGTCGCACAGTCTGCAAGGGCGCTACGCGCCGCACGGAACGACGCCCTCTCCCGCAAGCGAGGAAGGGGACAGCAAGCGGCGACGCTTCGTTTGGTTTTTGCACCCTTCCGTATGGGGGTGCGGTTTCTGGAACGGCAAGGCAAACTCGTTTCCACGTCCAATCGCGCCCGCTCATGATGTCGTCGTTCTCGGCAAATCTTCCACCGCAAACCCCACCACATTGCGCGCCTTCTTGCTGAATTCCACCCCGATCAAATGGATGGGCTGTTCGAGCGCCTGGTATTTCTTGGCGTACCCTTTCTCCTTGATCTGCCGGAGCGCCTCCCCCTTGGCTTTATCCGCCACCACCTTGAACTCGAAGAGATAAACCTGTCCGTTGAACTTGACCGCCATGTCCAGCCTTCCAGCGTTGCTCACGTCCTCCGGCACGATGTCCAACCCCAGGGCAGCAAAGGACGCATAGAACACGCTGGCGTAATAACCCTCGAAGCTGTCGAGCTTGTTCTTGCGGAACCAGTCATTGGGAATGCTGGCGTAGAGCGAAAAGAAGATTTCCCGAATCCGCTCGAAATCGTTTTTTTGCAGGGCACGAAAGAGCGCGACGCGATGCGTCACGCCTTGTTGCGCATTGCCGATCCACGCGCCCAGCAGGGTGGCGTTCAAGGCGCCTTTCACTTCGCGGTTGGGATACCTCAGCGTAAACAGCAGATCGCCCGCGATGTTTTCTTCCCCGGCAATGGTCAGGTAGCCGGACTGGAACATCAGGGCTTCGGTGGAAATCGCCCCGACCTCGAAGGCGGATAACAGTTCGGCGGAACTTTCCATCTTCAGGAGTGAAGGCAGATAGACCTTGCGCTCGGTGAGCATGTCGACCAGAAAGGTCGGCGTGCCCGTCTCGAACCAGAAGGGGCGAAATTCGCGCTTCTGGAAGAGCAGCAGCAAATCGAA
>JAITEO010000076.1 GCA_031281985.1 Zoogloeaceae bacterium
CTCCCTCCCCTGACAAGGGGAGGGTTGGGGAGGGGTTTGGCGGCAGGAGACAGATGTCAGGAGGAGAAAATCTGTCTTGTGCCATCTGAACCGCCGCAAACCCCCCTCATTCCCCCCCCTTGTCAGGGGGGGAAGACAACCATCCTGTCCATCCTGTCATCCTGTCGAATTTCTTCTATCCCCTTTTGCCGGGAGGGAAAACAATTTTGACAGGATGAACAGGATGACCCCTCAGTCCCCCCACTTTCTCAAGGTGGAGGACAAGGCCGCAGGCCGAAGGGCAGCCGCAGACAGCGTAAGTTGGCACGGCAAGGCGAAGTCGGCAACGTCACGGATGATTGGGAAATGGAATCACTTGGCGGTTTTTTTCACCGGGCGCTTCCAGTCCGCGATGACGTTCGGGCGGGCGCGCGTGACCGTGAGGGCGTCGGCGGGCGCGTCGCGGGTGAGCGTAGTGCCTGCGCCTATGGTTGCGCCCTTGCCCACGCGCACTGGCGCGACCAGTTGGCTGCCCGAGCCGACGAAGACATCGTCCTCGATGTCGGTCTTGAACTTGTTGGCGCCGTCATAATTGCAGGTGATGACGCCCGCGCCGACATTTACGCGCGCGCCGATTTCGGCGTCGCCGATGTAGGTGAGGTGGTTGGCCTTGGAATTTTCGCCGATGCGGCTGTTCTTGATTTCCACGAAATTGCCGACATGCGCACCCGCCGCCAGTTCCGTTCCGGGACGCAGACGGGCATAAGGGCCGACCACGCCATTTGCGCCCACGCGCGCGCCGTCGATATGGGTAAACGCCGCCAGCCGCGCGCCCGCCGCGATGCGGGCATCGCAAAGCACGCAATACGGGCCGACTTCCACGCCGTCTTCCAGATGCACTTCGCCGCTGAACACGCAGCCCACGTCGATACGAACGTCCCTGCCGCAGACGAGCGTCCCGCGAATGTCGATGCGCGCCGGGTCGGCAAGATGAACGCCCTGCAACATCAACCGCTCCGCCAGCCGAGATTGATGGACGCGTTCCAGCGCCGCCAGTTGCCGCTGGTCATTCACGCCTTCCACCTCCCAGGCGGCGTCGGGATGCGCGGTGCTTATGCGCACGCCATCAGACGCCGCGCGCGCCACCACGTCGGTGAGATAGTATTCTCCCTGGGCGTTTTCGTTCTTCAGGTCGGCAAGCCATTGGCCCAGCACCGCCCTGGGCAGGAGCAGGATGCCGGTATTGATTTCCGTGATGTTGCGCTCGGCGTCGGTGGCGTCCTTTTCCTCGACGATGCCGCGCACCTTGCCCTGCGCGTCGCGCACGATGCGTCCGTACCCCTGCGGGCGCGCGAGATCGACGGTAAGCAGTCCCATGCCCTCGCCGCTCTGGCGCAGGAGACGCTCCAGCGTCGTTTTCTCGACCAGCGGCACGTCGCCATAGAGCACCAGCGTGGGCAGGGCGGCATCGAGCAGGGGGAGCGCCTGCGCCAGCGCGTGTCCGGTGCCCAGTTGTTCGGATTGCAAGGCCCAGAGGATGTCCGCATCCGGAAAAGCCCGACGCACGGCATCGCCGCCATGCCCATGCACCACCACCAGACGGGCGGGACGCAACTGGCGGGCAGTTTCCAGCACGTGCCCCAACAGGGGCTTGCCCGCGAGCGGATGCAACACCTTGGGGCAGGCGGAATACATGCGTTTGCCTTGTCCGGCGGCGAGGATGACGATATTCATGGTAGACGGCAAAAAGTGGAAAGACCACTTTTTACCGGGTTATCTTGGGTTTGCATCCAGGCGAAGCCTGGATGCAAACCGTGTAAAAGCAAGGAAAAAACCGTCCGGCCGTGGAGGTTCGTTGCCTTTTTCTCGCAAAGGGGCATTTTCGACGCTTTCCAAAGGGATGAAACTTTGTCACTTCTTGCCATCGTCCTGACCGGAGAGGGCTTCGTCGAGAATTTGCCGGCCACGGGTGGAGATGATCCAGTGCAGCACGTTCTTGTCGCTGATGCGGGTTTCGATGATGCCCGCGTTTTTCAGGACGGCAAGGCGCTGGCTGATCAGTTCGCGTCCCAGCGTGGTTTTTTCGGTCAGCGCCGCCAGATTGCCATAGACATAGCTTTCGTCCGCCAGCGCGCGCAGGATCTCGATGTCGTTGTAGGTCAGCATGGCGCGCAGGTCGGCGTCCGGCGTCTTTTCGGCGGCGGGCGCGAGGTCGCGCGCCGCCAGGCATTGATGCAGGTAATCCTGTTCGCGCCGCAGGGTTTCGATTTCCCGGTACAGTTCGTTTTGCAGCCGCTCGTTTTCTTCCTGGTAGAAGGCCGCCGGATTTTCGAAAATCCGGCGCGCGGCGACCACGTAAATCAGGCAGAAGGCGGCAAAGACGAACAGCGATCCGGAATGCACGCGGGCGGAAGCCAGCAGGTCGCTGGAGAGCATGTTCAGAAGGAGCGGCGCGGTCAGCGCCGTCACGACGCCAAAGACCAGGTAACGCCGCCAGTCCTTGCTTTCCCGGCGGCCATATTGACGCTCGGCCATGTAGAAATTGGCCAGGCCGCCCAATACGCCCGCCGCGATCATCACCAGCAAGGCCAGCAACAGCGGCAGATTGAAGAAGGCGTCCAGGGCGGAAGTCACTTCCAGAGATGGTTGCAGTTCCAATTTCTCCCCCTTTTTTTCATCATGCGGATTTCAGGATTTTTCAGCGCGGCGGCAACCGCGATTTTGGAAAATTCCGGCGAACGATACGCCTTTTATGCGATGTCCGCCATTTCCTTCGCGCTGAAACCGCGTCCTTCCTCCACGTCCAGATGCCGGATGAAGCCGCCAAGCGCCGCGGGCAGCGGAGCGACGAGCGTCAAGCGGCGCGCTTCCTGCGGATGCGGAAACTCCAGGCGGCTGGCGTGCAGCGCCATGCGGCGCAGGCCCTCTTTTTGCAGGCGCTTGTTGAGCGCGAAATCGCCGTATTTTTCATCGCCCAGGATGGGAAACCCCAGATGCGCGAGATGCACCCGCAACTGATGGGTGCGCCCGGTCTTCAACTGTCCTTCCAGGAGGGAAAAACGCTGCCAGCGGGCAAGGAGGCGAAAGATGCTGTGCGCGGCCTTGCCTTCTTCCGCATCCACGCGCACCCGCCGCTCGCCGGATTCGCTCAGGTATTTGTAGAGCGGCGCCTTGACCTGTTGCAGGGGATTTGTCCAGACGCCCTTCACCAGCATCAGGTAGCGTTTGTCGGCTATCTCTCCGGCGGCGCGAAACATGTCGTGCAGGGCGTTCAGCGCCGAGCGCTTCTTGCCGATCAACAGCAGTCCGGAAGTTTCCTTGTCCAGCCGGT
>JAITEO010000084.1 GCA_031281985.1 Zoogloeaceae bacterium
GAGGACGATGATGAAGACTTGTCGCCCTCACTCAAATTGCCGCCGGGCGGCAAGAACTACCTTACGCCCGCCGGGTACGCGCGTTTGCTGGCGGAACAGGAGGAACTGATTCGCAACGAGCGTCCGCGCGTCGTGGAAATCGTCGCCTGGGCAGCCAGCAACGGGGATCGCTCGGAAAACGGCGATTATCTGTACGGCAAGAAACGCCTGCGCGAAATCGATCGCCGCATCCGTTTTCTGAACAAGCGGCTGGAAAACGCGCAAGTGGTAGACCCCTTGGCGCAAGGCGAAAACGACCAGATTTTTTTCGGCGCGACGGTCACGCTACGATTTGACGACGAGCCAGAACAGACTTTTGCCATCGTCGGCATCGACGAAGCCGACGCCGCGCGCGGCCGCAGCCGCTGGCGTTCCCCGCTGGCGCGCACCCTGATCAAGGCGCGCGAAGGCGACAGCCTCTGCTTCAAGACTCCCGCGGGCATCCGCAACCTCGACATCCTGTCCGTGCGCTATTTGGCGTTGTAAGAAACGTCAAAAAGTGAAAGGCTACTTTTTGCCGGGTCAGTCAGCAAAAAAGGGCAAGCGGAGCTTGTCCTTTTTTGGGTAAAGGCGAGGAAACCCACTACTACCCATCCATCCGTCGTAGGGGCGCGCTGCGCGCGCCCGTTGGCCGTTACGCGGCGGGGATGGTTTGCGGGCGCACGCAGTGCGCCCCTACGGGATCGTGCAGCGCGTAGTGGGTTGCGTTGCCTTTACCCAAAAAAGGGCAGGCTTCGCCTGCCCTTTTTTGCTGACTAAACCGGCAAAAAGTAGCCTTTTACTTTTTGCCGTCTCCTTATTCCCGTCCCGCAAAGAAATGCACGATGCGTCCGATCATGCGCTTGTCGGCGTTCGTGAGCCGTGATCGGCCGGTGTAGGCGTGAAAGAAGCGCAGCCGCCAGGTGCGGGAAAGGTGGTATTTGGCCAGGCGGTCGAGGCAGGCCAGGTCCTTGATCGTGCGATAGCGCAGGAAAGGCCCCGGCCAGTGCTGGCCGCCGGGGCAATCGATCAGATGGAGCGTGGGCGTCGCATCGACCAGCAGGTTGCGCCACTTGAGATCGTTGTGGGCGAAGTGATGCGCATGCAGCGTGCGCGCGATGTGCGCCGCCTGCGGCACGATGGCCGCCAGCCATGCGCGCGTGGTCAGGCGCGGGTCACGCGCGAGCGCCAGTTGGGCGAGATCGTGCGTGCCAGGAATCTCCTGCGTGATCATCGCCCCGCGGATGAATGCGCGCGCGCGCCGTTCCAGTCCGTAGCCGACGACCGTGGCGCATGGCAGGTTCCACTGGGCGAAGGCGCGCATGTTTTCCCACTCGGCCTGCACGCGGGGACGTCCGAACCAGCGGCGCAGGGGATTCTTGGCGGCGCGGCGGTAACGCTTGACGTAATAGCGCGTTCCGTCGATCTCGACGCGAAGCACCTCGCTTTGGGGATCGCGGGAGATCGATTCGCCTTCGAGCGCGAACACGGCATCAAGCGAAGCGAACACGCGCGCCGTCGCGCCGCGATCAAAGGGGGGAACGAGCCGCCAGGCGTGCGTCATGCTTTTTCCTGCTGGCGGTCCGGGGGAATCGGGAGCGAAATCATGGGGCGTCATCGTATGGTTCGTGGGCGGATTGTACCGGCAGCGAGAGGATGAAGCGCGCGCCGCCGGGCGGCGTCGATTCGACGGCAAGGCTGCCGCCGTGGGCGCGGGCGACGCCCAGCGCGATCGGCAGCCCCAGTCCGGTGCCCTGCGGCGTGGTGGTGAAGAAGGGTTCGAAGATGCGCGTCTGCAACTCTTCCGGGATGCCGGGGCCTTCATCCGCAACCGACAGCCGGATTTCGTCGTTGCCGGAATCGGCGCAAAGCCAGATGCGGCCTCCCGGCGCGCTGACCTGCAAGGCGTTTTCCAGAAGGCTCACCAGCGCGCCGAACAGCGCCTTCCTGCCGCCGACGATGCGCGCATCCGGCGCGGGCAGCCGTGTTTCCAGGCGCACTTCCCGCGCTTTCAGGAGTGGTTCCAGCGTCTGCGCCGCCTCGAGGAACAGGTCGGCGACGGGGATCACGTCGCGGCCTATGCTTTCGCCGCGCGCAAAGAGCAGCACGTCCTGGATCAGCCGTTCCAGACGCCGGAGTTGCGCGGCGACCTTGTCGGCAAAGCGGCGGCGCGCCGCATCGGAGAGTTCGGCCTGTCCCAGGTTGCCCGCGTAGAGCAGTGCCGTCGCCAGCGGCGTCCGCAGTTGATGCGCCAGGGAGGCGGCAAGTTCGCCCATCGCCGCCAGGCGCTGGTTGCGTTCGAGTTCCGTCTTCATCTGGTGCGCGACGGAAATGTCGTGCAGCAACAGCAATTTGCCGCCGGAAGAATCCAGCGGGCTTTCCGCGAGGCTCAGGTGCTTGTCCCCCAGTTGCCATTCGCCCAGCGTCCGGCTGGGTTCGAGCAGTTGGCGCGCGACTTCGCCCCAATGACGGCCTTCGATATCCGCGCCCAGCAAGTCGCGGGCGGCGGGATTGGCTTCCGTGATGCGCGCCGCGCCATTTAGCACCACCACGCCCGCGGGCAGGGCGTCGAGCAGCAGGCGCAGGCGTTCGGAAAGCGCCTCCTTTTCCTGGTACTGGCGGCGCAATTCGCCGTTGGCGACGGCAAGTTCCCCGGTGAGCGAAGTCACCTGCTGCTGCAGGGCGGCGTAGGCTTGCGTGAGTTCGGCGGAAACCTGGTTGAACAGGGTGAACGCCCGCTGCAATTCCAGCGTTTGCGCTTTCGCCTCGGCAGGCGGCGTCGCGGCATTTACGGACGCGTTGGGAAGGGATGTATTCGACATAAATTCAGTGCGTCAAAAAGTGAAAACCTACTTTTTGCCGGTTTATCTTGGGTTTTAAGGCAAAGCAAGCTTCGCCTTAAAACCGTTAAA
>JAITEO010000116.1 GCA_031281985.1 Zoogloeaceae bacterium
ACCGGACTCGTTACCGTCAGCGTGCGGGAGATTCCTGGATGGATGGACGACATGCTCTTCTCCTCTTCGGGATCAGAAGGAATGCCGGAAGACTACTACCTGGAAAGAGAAATGACAAGGAAAATTGGCAGCAGGAAAATTGGCAGCAGAGGAAAAACCTTTTCAAACGAGGCAAGGCCGTTTGCCGTTCCCTCGCCCACTTGCGGGAGGGGACAGCAGGCAGCGTTGCTTTGCCGGGGAAATTATCGATTGAACATCCTCCACTTTTAATCGCACCCCATGTCATTCCAAGGAGAAGACACGGTGCGATTTTCTGAAACCATTGCTTCATTACTTGCGAAACGAACTATTCGTCTTCTGTCTGCAATATTGTCCTGGACGAACCATCCCGGCGCCTGGAGACGTAATATTCCGGCTCGCAGAGCATTCCGGTCACAACCTTTTCCTGCCGGTTCCTGCCAAGCCAGCTCGTCCATCCAAGACGTTGCGTTGCGCCGAGTTGGGTGGTTGGAGCGGATTCGGTACGGATTTCGAGCTGGATGCTCCAGTGATACTCGAAGCCAACGAAGGCGCGTACCCACTCGATCAGGACTGGCAAATCCCTGCCGTTTGGCAGGAATCGCAGGTATTCCTCAAGGTTCAACGGCCCGATGACCAGGCAAAAGTAGTGTTGCCGATCCGGCACCATGCCGCCGAGAATCGCGCCTTCGCCGAGCACGGACGCAATGCTGGGCTTGCCCAGCCGGTTGCGTTCGTCCTGCGCGATTTCGATCCAGTGATGCACGAATTCCCGGAGCGCCACGGGAACGCCAAGAAAGTTCGCAAGCGTGGCCGTGATTCCGTCCGGGTTGCGCGCCTCGCGGATCAGGTGCGCAGAGGCGGCAATCCGGGCATGGGAAGGCAAAAAGAGCGCTTCCGTTTCCCGGAATTCGTCGCCGTTCAGCCATGCGACATAGCGGGAAAACCGTTCTTCCTTTGCCCTGTCGAGTCCCGCCGCAGCTTGTGATTGCGCCCAGGCGCGGTAGAACAGCGTCAGGAAGCGGTGGTGAAAAATGTCCAGAAAATCGACGAGCGTCCGATCCTTGCGGTTCTCCAGCCGATCCTTGGCGATTTCGGTGAAGTGGATGGGCAATGGCCCATTGGGGCCCAGCATACCCAGGCTGAACAGGCGGATGCGCGGAAGTCCATCATGCCGCAGGTCGATGTCGGCAATCTCGCGCGGCGCGAAAGTGAGAGAAGGAAGCTGGGAGAGCCGGAAGAGTTCCTGCGCGGGCAATTGCGCTTTTCCGGCTTCGGGAAGGTCTGGGTGGCGAGCGGAAAAATAGCGCATGAGCGCCATGTAGCTGAACCGCCAGGGAGTTTGCGCCGCTTCGTCGAGACAGGCGCGGATCTCCGCTCCTGTGCCGGCCTTGACCGGCTCGTCGGCGGGCGCGGACGATTTCACGCGACACCCCGTCCGCCCATGCGTGGCGGCCATTGGTGGATGCGCCCGCGCTGCATGGAATGCAGTTCGGTCTGCGTGAAGACATTGATGGCGACGTGCCGGGCAAGCCAGTGTTCGAGCACGAGGCCAAACAGGTAGGGGCTGACGCCGGAAAAATTGTCCTCGTCGACCGTCAGCTTGCAAAGGATGCCCCGGCCATAGACCAGCGGGCCTTTTTGCGGCAGTCGGCGCGTGACGGCTTCCACGTCCGAGCCGACCAGTCCCTGAATCTGGCGTGTTGCCGCGGCATCGTTGTCGTGAAGAAAGAGGCGCAGCAGTTCGCGCAGGGCGCGTCCAGCTTCCTGCTGCGGCATTTGCGCCAGCGGCAGGTAATTGATGCCCAGTTGCCGGATGAGCCGCCAGGCGGTTTCGCGTTCCGCAAACGGCGCGCGCGGTCTGCTGGGCGGACGGATGAGGCCGACGCTGGAGACGGGAATGAAATCCGCCACGGCAAGGTCGGAAGTCCCGTTGCGGGGTACGAGACTGGGCAGGTCGCGGTTGGTCAGGAGGCTCAATACCGAAAGATAGCGAATGTCTTCCCGAAGCGGCGCTTCCTGTTGATCGACCAGCGAAAGAAAGACTTCCGTGCTCTCATAGGGTGTGCGGGTGCCGTATTTGCGCGCGGCTTCCGAAGGCAGGCGGCGCTCCCGCCGTACCGAGAAATAATGCCCAAAGTTGCCTTCATCCCGATTCAGGGTCTGGAACAGGGGACGAAAGGAAATGGTTTCGGTGCTCCCGGTACGCTGCGAGGTGATTTCCTTTACCAAAAAAACCTCGAAATCCATGGGCCGCGTCCGATCCGGAACCAGGTGGAATTCCGTGTGGGCGGGATTGATCTCGATCCGGTCGGTGCGGCGCTCGAACAGGTTGATGATGGGCACGCAATGCAGCGCGAATTGCCGGGCATCGACGTGCGTCGTCAGGGAATCGGGCGGGCGCGACAGCAAAATGACGATTTCGGCTTCCTGCCCCTGGATTCTGGACAATCCCGGCGCAAGCCGGGTGAGCGCGAAGAAAAAGAAACGGCTGGGGCAGGCAAAGTATTCGTGAATGAGATTGTGCCCGTGAAAGACGTTCCAGTTGAGCGGCAGCAAGCCCTGGTCGGGCGCCAGTCCATCGTATTCGAGCGCCTGCCGCGTCACGACGTGGGGATTCTTGGCGATATTGCCCGGAACGCCGGTGAAGGTGGCGAGCGCCGCGGTATGCAGGAGTTCAAAAAGATGCGAGGCGATGGATTCCGTCCCGCACAGATAGACCGGAATCCGGTCAAGCCCCGTCAAGTCGGAAAACTTGTATTTCCCGGTCGTGTTCAGCGTCAATCGCAGCGCGCCTTCGACACGCATATTGGCGGGCAGGTAGCGATCCAGATCGGGAATGTCCGGTGGCGTGGCCGTCAGCTTGGCTTCCTTGATTTGGATGGGCCAGAGCGTGATGTCCTGGCCGTTGCGATACTCACACGCGGTTTGCTCGCCTTCCGGGATTTTCGAGCGAAACAGGGTATGCCGGGGAACGGGAAAACCCCTGCTGAAATCGCCTTCCTTCAGGCTGGGATGGAGCTGGGCAACCGCCATCGAGGGCGTCGGGCATACGTAGTTCGGGTAGATGACTTCCAGCAAGTGCTGCGTGAAACGCGGGAATTCCGCGTCCAGCTTGATCTGCGTTCGCGCCGCCAGGAAGCAGAACGCCTCGATCAGCCGTTCCACATAAGGGTCTTCCACTTCGGTGCCGTGCATCCCCAGCCGGTTGGCGATCTTGGGATGCTGCCGCGCGAACTCCCCGGCCATCTCGCGCATGTAGACAAGTTCTCGGTTGTAATACTCAAGCAGGCGCGGATCCATGGCGGTTCAATTCGTTCAACGCAACAACATCCATTTGGGTCATGTGTCTGGAATCAGACAGGGAGCAAGCATTCTACATGCCCACACTGCCTTTGGAAATCCACATCGTAGCGAAGCCCCGCCGCTGTCCTTGCAAAACCACGCGCGATGCCGGATGCAACAGGAAGCAAGAAGCGGAAGAAAAAAACCTTGCCGGGCGAAGCGCGTATAAATCTCATGCGCTCGCCGTCCGGCGCGGCAAAGGCGAGGGGCGCAGGCCGTGGCAATCCAGCCCCAAAGCGCCCCTCGGTTTTCGACGGACGATTCAGTCGATCCCGTATTCGATCGTGACCACCACGCGCGCTTTCTTGGCGATGGTGGTCTTGTCATACGTGCCGCCATAATCGTCGGAACCGGCGTCGGAATGGGCGGGCAGGATGTAGAACGCGCCCTGGGAAGCGGAGCGCATGGCGCCGACCTTGACCTTGCCGACCTTGGCGAATTCCTCGGCGCGCTGGCGAGCGTTTTCGGTTGCCGCGCCGATCAGCGACATCTTGATGGCTTCCAGATCGCGCACCAGATAATCGGGCGAGTCATACACCACGGGCTTGCCTTCCGCCGCCAACTGGATGATCTCCTTGTGGGCCGTGACGATTTTCTGCAAATCATCGCTACGCACCCGGATGTTCTGTGTGCCGATATAGCCTTGCTGTACCTGCCGGTAATGATTGCCCGCATACTCGCCCACCATGTTCGGCTTGACCTGTTCGCCGCCCTCCTCGCGTGCCGAGGCAGCAAACCCGTGCTGTTCCAGAAACGCCTCCAGTTCCGGTTTGGCCTGGCGCAAGGCGTTCAGGGTTGCGCCGAAGTCGCTGCCGATAAGCCAGATGCCGACCGACCATTCCGCCACATCCGCTTCGATCGGCTTTTCCGCCAGCCCCTTGACGACGATCTTCTGGGTGTTGTCCCCAATGGTGCGGAATTTTCCGCCCAGGATGAACGCCGAACCGCCCAGGCCCAGCGTCAGCAATGCGCCCAGGATAACCAGCGCGCGTGAAATTCCTCGCTCCATGATGTTGTCCTCCCGTCAGGAGAATGAATTCTACACCCTCGAAATCGTCAAGCGCCGGGAGTTCAGTCTTCGGAGACAAAAGAATTCAGGTATCTCACAATCCTCACGCCCGATGACGTTGAAATAGTTGCTCCGCCCCGCCAATAAAGTCAATCAACATCATCCTGACCTATCCTCGGTAGGTGGATCTATCCCTTTCGTGATGACCGTGCCGCCCAGGGAAAGGCCAATCGCCGTGCCGACGTACAAATTCCCTGTTCGCTCATTGCTGACAGCAAACTGTCCGGTGGCGCACAGACTGAAGCCAAGGGGTTTTTCCACGGGAGCCTCTGTCCGTCAGGCCATCGCTTCGGGCAGGGGCTGTGCTTTCCTGGCGGCGTTGAAGTCGAAAGCCTTCAGCGCGGGTTTTGAAATGGGGCCGTAGTCTTTGGAGCCGTCCCAAGCGTAATTGCAGGCTTCCAGTAATTCCTTCGGCCATTTGCGGCGGGGAAGGATGCGATCCAGAGCCATGTAGAGCAGATCGGTCGGGATGAAGAGCAGGCTAAAGGGAATCCCTATAAGGATCATGAGTGCCATAAAGAACAAGCTGATAATGACATTGACAACACCACCAAAAAAGCCCTCGTTGCGAAAAGGCTCCACGATATCTTTCACCATCTGTTTGGGAGAGAACGTTTCCAATAGATCTCTTATGCACTTGCCCCAGATCGTAAACGCCTCGCTGACGCGATCTAGCCCATACGAGTCATAAGAATCATCAAAAGGCGGCAGGGCGGCAGGCCCCTTGTCCATGTAAAGCCGGATGTATTCCCAGACCATCTCCGCGCGCTGACTGGCGGAGTAATTGCCCGTGCGCATTTCCGTTTCATAGATGTTGACGCAGGTTTCCTCCATTCTCTTCTTCTTGGGATTGAAACAGCAATCCATGACCAGATGGAGGTGTCCCTCGCGGCCGCCGCCGCCGCCATACGTCACCACGATCCCCCCCTTGGAATAGGCCTTTATCTCGTCCCAGTTCCGGGTGTACAGCCGCTTGCCCAGCCAGCACGTCACCGTGCGCGCCTTGCGGTTGAAAATAATGGGCAACTGCCGACGCCAGCCAATGAAAATCCAGGATGCGGCAACACACCAAAAGAGGTTAAAAAATAAAAAAAACCGGAACCCCTCCTCGTCCCAATGGTCTATCAGAAAAATGAAACTTAGCAGTAAAACTATAACCTCCATAAAAGCAGCCCACCACGACATGCTGGCGCGTCCGCCGTACATCCTTCCGCTTACCGTGCGCGCAAACAGGTAATCCTCGGTAATGCGCATGATGTTGTTGTCCGCCTTCGCCGGAACGTCCAGCGGCGGATCGCCGGGGCGCAGGGCGTTGACGTCGGTGATGAGCGCGTTGTACTGCTCTTCCGGAACGGATTCCCCGTTCTTCGCGCGCGAGCGCGCGCGCATGACGCTCGCCACGATCGGCGCGGCAACGGCGACAACGAGCGTGGAAACGAGCAGGGCAAGCTTGGCGTCGTTCATGGCATGTTTCTCCTGTAGGGGTTTGTCATTTCTTCTTGAGCCGGTATTCCAGGGTCAGCGCCCCCAGGGCGGAACCATCGGGAACGTAGCTGGCGACCAGCGTAAGTTCTTCAATCTCCTCCAGACCCTCAATCCGGTAGATGTGTTTCTGGAGGCCGGAATCACTGGTTTCCGTCTTCCGCAGACTCATCGGCACGCGGTGTTTCTCCTTCACGGAAAGCCTGTGCCCGCTTCCCGGCAGGGGATAGATGAGGGCAATGTCCAGGGAATCTTCCGTTATGATTCCGAAGGAATTGTCTTTCAGACGCCACGTGTCCCAGTCCTCGTCCGTCAGTTGCGGGCCGAAGGCTGCGTTGTGGAAAGCCTTCAATTCCGCTTCTAGGTTCGGGTATCTTTTTTGCCCCGGAATATTGCCCCAGCCGAAGACGCAGGCGTCCAGCCAGTAATTCATCGGGCCAAAACGGGCGTCATCCCCCTTGAACAGGCAATAGACGCCCACGCCCAACACCAGCGTGCCCGCCACGATCCAGCCCCAGATCGGAATGCCCAGGAGGGGCGTCGACAGCCCGACAATGACGGACGCGCCGGCTGCGGCGGCTGCGGCGGCCTTCGCGCCGGTCACGGCGGCGGCCGTCGTCATCACGCCGCCCGTCAGCAGGCTGGCGGCCGCGCCAGCGTAAAACCGCCCCGCCCGCTCATTGCCCGCCTTGAACTGTTCGGCGGCCGCCAGACTGTACGTGACGCCATCGAGCGCGGCAGCGCCATAGCCGAAAAGACGCAGGGCGACAATGCCCGCGATGAATTTGCCAACAGAACTGGAGAACCATCTTCTCGCTAAAGGGCTAGGGGTATCTTTCGCCCATTGCGTGTTGGCCAGGGTGTTGAGGGCGCTGCCCATCGTGGCAAGAGCGGCGGCGAACGCGGAAAAATTTACCGCGCTGCGCTTCTTGGCGAGCGTATCCATCGCGTTTCCCAGGTTCCAGACGGCCAGCGCCGTCAGGAAGGACGCGACGCCCAGATGTACGTCAATGAGGAAAGGATTGCGGCGTCTCAGCGTTTGCGCCGCCTCCCGGGCCGTTATGGCTTTCGCCCGCTTGGTCCCGGCCTCTATGCCCGCCGTCTCGGCCTTTATGCCCGCCTCCTCGGCTTCCCGCAGCAATTCCGCCGCGCGCTCATTCTGCGACCCCAGTTTCTCCTCCAGAACTTTGGCTGCGGCGCGTTTCGCCCGCGCCTCCTGTTCATACTTCGCGCTTCTCTCTTGCAGTTCCCGTGCTTCCTGCTCCAGCTTTTGCGCGTCAGCCTCCTGTTCCTGCGCACTTTGCAAACCCGCCCGCAAACCCTCCACGGAGGCTTCACCCGGCAGCAGCACCTCCATCTGCTCATCCATCCCGCTAGCAATGGAACCCCGCACCACCGCCCCGGTGCGCGAACCCGCCGCATGCTTCAGATAGTAGTCCAGATCCTTCGGCGTCATTACGTGGCTGGTGAGACGGGAGTCGTATTTCTCTCTCAGCAGCTTGGCCAGCCTTGCGGCATTGACGCCGCTGATGCGGCCATCGGCCAGCTTCTCGATGTATCCGGCAACCTTGTCGCGCACCACCCCTGTATAAGCCACCCCCTCACGCGAGACACGGCTGATGATGAAAACGCTGGTCTGTTCCAGTAACCGCCCCATCGCCACGTTCCGCGCCGAGAGCACCGCCTTCAGCGCGTTCTCCGCCGCTCTTTCCGCCACCCGCGCCGTCTTCAGTACACGCTCCGCCGCTTCTTTCGCCGCCAACGCCTTCTTTGCCGCCAGTGCCGTCCTCTGCGACTCTTTCCCTGCCCCTTGCGCCGCCGCCTTCGCTTCTTCCGCCTTCTGGCGCGCGCTTTCGGCTTTCTGCCCGGTCGCGTCCGCCTCCTGTTGCGCCTTCTTCGCCTCCCTGCGCGCCGCTTCCAGCTCCTGCTGGTACTTCTCCTCAAGTAGCGCGTTGCCTCCCATGCCCTCGTACAATCCCCAGGCTATCAGCCGCTCGTCCGAACCGTTGTCGTACCCCATGTTCACCAGCACCGGATTCTTTTCGGGGTCTTTCGTCTTCATCCAATCCGCGTAACACTGCCGCTCTCTGTCCTTGATACCCGCAAATTCCTCGCCCCAGACCATGCAGTCCGTGCAACTGGCGAAGGCCAGCGCGTGACAGGTGCACGATGCCGCTTTGTCCGCCGGAAGAACACCTTTCTTGTCCCTCTTCTCTTCCGTGTCGTAGCGCAGGAAAGACGCTCCGAAGTACGCCCCCGATTTCGTGACGGAATGATCCTTCAGCCATTCACAACGATTGTTCTTGTACCGCACAACCATCTCGTGCAGGTGCTTCACCTCGGCATCGTACTTCGTCAGGAACTTCTTCCGATTTTTTTCATCGATGTGCCGCGCGTAGTTTTCCGCCTTCGCCGTCAGCGCACGCGAGCGCCGCTCTTGAAAATCTTCCGGCCAGCCCATTCCAGTATCCACCAGAATCCGCTTTTCCAGTTCCGCCGGATCGTGAATCTTCTCTTTCTGCGCCCAGGCGCTTTCATACGCCTGCTCGATTAGCTCGGCTACCATCTTTATCCGGTAACGCCCTTCCGCCTGCCTTTGCCGCTTTGCGTCCGGCTCTATCCCGTATTCGCCAAGACGCTCCGGCGGCGCCACATACCACGCCAACTCGCGGATCGCCTCGCAGATCACTCCCGTTATGTCCTCCACCAGCGCGATATGGTCGTACATCACCGCCGCTATCGGCGCGTGCCCTGAACTCGCGCTTTCGAGAAGCGCCTTCGCCTTCTGCTGCGCGTCTTCCGCCGTCAAACCCAGGAACGCCTTGCGCGGCGAAAAACCCAGCTTCCCCGGTTGCCGGTATTCTTCCACCAATTCCCCAATCCGGCTTGCCGGAAAAGTATTTTCGCTGGGCCTTTCCGCCTTCCAGTAACGGAGATTGATCGTCGTTGCCAGCTTGTCCCGGATGCCATTGATGTTGTTCTGAATGGCGATCAGC
>JAITEO010000367.1 GCA_031281985.1 Zoogloeaceae bacterium
GGCAGGCGAAGCCTGCCCATTTTGGGGTAAAGGCAAGGAAAACCACGCCTCCCTCATCCGTCCGGCCGTCGGGGCGCACTGCGTGCGCCCGCGAACCGTCTCGCCGCGTAACCAGCCAACGGGCGCACGCAGTGCGCCCCTACGAGAACCCCACAGACCGCGCTGGTTTTGCGTTGCCTTTACCCAAAAAAGGGCAGGCTTCGCCTGCCCTTTTTTGCTGACTGAACCGGCAAAAAGTAGGTTTTTACTTTTTGACGCCTACAGCCAGACGTTTCATCTCGCCCAGGAGCGGCAAATGGGCGACATCTGGTTCATAGGGCACGTCGTCGGGATTGACCTTTTCCGTGCGGACGCTGCGGATGAGTTCGCCGTTCAGGTGTTGCCGGATACGCAACGCGCCCAGTTCCATCACCAGCTTGTCGATGCGCGCCAGGTCTTCCTCTTTGGTCGCCATTTCGTAGGCTTCGCCGATGATTTTTTTGTCGTTGATACTGAAGAACGTCACCATGTACGGGTCGAGGCGCGCCTGGTATTTCCCGAAGCGCCCGCCATCCGGGTCTTCGCCCCGAAGGATGGCTTCCTGCCGCTGGGCGAGCGCCTCCGGCGACATGCGGCTATTCCCGCTCTGTTGTTGCAATTGCAGGAGGTGGATGGTGGCGCTGGCGCGCAGGATGGCGGCGTCGAAAACCTCCCGCGTTTCCGGCGTATTTTCTGGTTCGCTGGAGGATGCTTCCTCTGCATCGGCGGCGCGCGTATCGCCAGAAAAGGCATCCGCCGCGCCCGGCAACCGGGTGAGCACCATCGTTCGCCCATAAAGACCGATATTGACCTGGGTGGAGGCCGCCGTCGACACCGGGCTTGGCGCGGCTTGCGTCGTGATCTGCCGCACCGGCGCAAGCGCCGACGCGGAGCGCCCCGCCCCCGCCGCGTACCCGTTTTGCAGACCGCTCAGGAAAATGGTCATGATGCCGCCTCCGAATATCGCCCCCTTGGCAAGGTAACGACAAGCCAGAAGAAAACTTTACCGGGGTGGATACGGCGAAAAGTAAAAACGGGTGCGATTAAAAGCGGGTGATGTCATGTCAATAATTTATCTCGGACGA
The DNA here is from genome assembly GCA_031281985.1 of Zoogloeaceae bacterium. Taxonomy (GTDB): domain Bacteria; phylum Pseudomonadota; class Gammaproteobacteria; order Burkholderiales; family Rhodocyclaceae; genus Azovibrio. The sequence goes on from JAITEO010000367.1 coordinate 1,104, forward strand.
AGCGCTGCCGTTTGCTGTCCCTTCCCCTGCTTGCGGGGGATGGCTTGCAGGCTGCAAGGGTGGCCGAAGGCCGGGAGAGGGTATTTGTTCCATGCGACGCGTTAGCGCCCTTGCAGGGTGCAACTTCCCCAGGAAAACCCCGGACAACGCGACCGTGCCACCCCCTCTCCCGCCCTGCCGGGCACCCTCTCCCCCAAAGGATTGGGGGAGAGGGGACGGCAAGCGGTGGTGCTTCGTCTGGTTCCTCCGCTTTTCATTGCACCCAGCAAACCCCTACTTCTTGTCGCCCTTCGAGTTTTCCAGTTCCTCTATTCTTCCCTTGCAATGCGGGTCTTCGGGATAGGCAAGGGATATCAGCATGTAATACATCAGCGCCTCTCCATTTTCCTTCAGCGCGTAATGGTTTTCCGCCTGTATCGCGTAGGCATGGTAGATGTACGGTGAATCGATCGCCCGGTATTTTTCGATTGCCTGGTCGAGATAGCCGATGGACTTTTTGTAATCCCCCCGCTGGGAATGGATCTGTCCCAGGCCGTAATAGGATTCCGGGTCATCGGGGAAGCGTTGCATCAGCGTTTCGTAGACCTGGATCGCCTGGTCGAGCCGCTCCTGGAGGCGGTAGATGAGCGCCAGGTTGGCATAAGGCACCGTGTTTTCTGGATCGATCTCGATGGAGCGCAGATAGACTTTTTCGGCTTTCGCGTATTCCTGCTGCTTGCGATAGACGATCCCCAGATGATCGAGCGCGTCGACGAAATCCGGCTCCAGTTCGATGGCCGCCAACAGCCTTTCTTCCGCTTCCGCGAGCAGGTTGGCGTGCATGAAGCGCGTGCCTTCCTGGTAGGCGCGCAGCGCCGCCTGGTTTTGCATGCCGGAAACCATGTCTCTTTCGATGAAGGTCGGCTCCTCTGTTTGCGCATGCGCACCGGCGCAAAGAAACGCCGCCGCCAAAGCCGCAATCCGGAAAAGTACGCTTGCCTTGTTTTTCATTGCGAGGTTCTCCTTGAAGTCAGGAGGCGTCAAAAAATAAACCCCCATTTTTTGCCGATTTGTCTTGGGTTTGAAACCAGGCAAAGCCTGGCTTCAAATCGTGTAAACCCAACGAAAAAAACCAACGAAAAACCAGCACGATCTTGGGGTCTCATTGCCTTTACTCCAAGAAAGGGCGAGCGAAATCAGTTGCACCATTCCGTCCGGCGGTGCTTGGGGTCTTTCAGATATTCCCGCAATCCGTCGTCGGGATTCCGGAGATAGGCGCACATTTCCCGACGGGTCTGGGCGTACCGGGCTGCGTGATCCTGCTCGAGGAGGTTTCGCGCATTCTTGAACCGGTCGAGTCCCTTTTGGAACGCCGCCTTGTCGGCGCCCGCGCTTTGCGCGTTTGCCAGCAGATCGGCATAAAGGACTTCCAGCCGTTCCAGGATGTCCTGGGTATGACCAACTCCCCGATCGAAGATGTCGGCGAATTTCGGCAGGCGCGCGCGGGAAGAAACGAGGGTGGCGCGTTCGCGTTTTTGAGTTTCGATGGCCGCCCGAACTTGCGTGATCGGTCCCCGCAAAGTACGCTCGATCGCATCCCCAAGATGCCATCGTTCCAGCCTTTGCGCGTCTCTTTCTGCCGTGTCGAGCGCGCTGCCCGCCTGCTGGAAAACCCGGAACAAGTAGTCTTCCTGGTTGGCATACGGCGCGAAATCGTTCACGTTCCTGTTCGACGATTCCTGCGGCTGGGGACGTGGAAGATTGAGCGCATCGGCGATATCGGGCGGCACGACACTCTGCCGGGGCACGCCCTGCGGCGCTTCGGGACTCGTCGTCGCCCCCAGGGGAAACCGGGCAGACAGGCGCAGGGAGGTTGCTTCCAGCACGAAAAGGGCAAAAATGGCAATGAACAGGGCTGCGCCCAGGTGGACGCGCAAGGTATTGGGCGGTGGCGGCGAACCGTATTCGTTGGCTTCATCATCGCCGCTTTTCCCCAGCAGCGGGAGGAAAAAGAGCAGCCCAAGATTGGGAATCAGGAACAGAAGGCACCACCAGCCCGATCGATGGACGTCATGCAGGCGGCGGATTTGCTGGGTCATGAGGAGAATTCGGGCCACCCCGATGAGGACGCTGTTGAAAATGACGATTTGGGACGACAGCCCCGCGATATTGCCGGTCGGATCGAGGCGAACCTGGAAAGACATTCCCATGGAAAGAATGACCAGAAAAACCGGAACGCCAAACAACAAGGCGATATCCAGCAGGCTGACGCCCGCGTGCTCATCCATGAAACTGGAATTGGACAGGCGACAGGCGGCTACCGCCACCATCATCATGAGCCATGCGAAAATTCCGCCCACATAGATCGAAATGGTGTGCGCGATGATGCCGTTTCCGATGAAGGCGACGACGAGCATCATCCCCGTCAGGACGCCGCTCCTGGCCATCAGACGCAAGCGCCCGATGCGTTCCAGGGGAGGGGAAAACCAACGCAGATCGCAATACTCTTCCCTGTCTCGCAACGCGTCGGCCAAAGCCTCTATCGGACTTTTGTAGGCATCGCGCGCAACCACCGTCGAGCCGTTGTCATGCTCGGTATTCTGGGCGGGGCGGGGGGAAGATGGCGCAACCGGTGGCGAGGCTTGCGGCGCTGGGTCCTTGGGTACGAGCGCCAATTCGAGCGGAGGCGGCGCTTTGCGCACCCCTTTCTCGTCCGGCGCAACCGGCGACGCCCCATGCAGCGCCAACGCGGCGGGTTCCTCGGCTTCCATGCGCGCTGCCGCGCCCGCCTGACGCAGGACGTCCACGTATTTCCGGGCGCTGGCCTCGGAAAGACCGCGTTTGATCGTGACCGTCCGCCCCGCGAACAAAGGTTCGATTTTCGCCCGCTCCTGGCGAAATAGCCGCGCCAGATTGGCCTTGACCGCTTCAATATCCGCGCCCGGCGTCAATGTGCCGTCAAAGCGGATGCGGAAGGTCGCGGGGGACATGGAACGACTTTCCGGTCAGCCCCTGCGCGCCCTCAGGTTGGCGGCGATGCGCATCCGCAGGGCGTTCAACTTGATGAATCCGGCGGCATCCTTCTGGTCGTAAGCGCCCGCGTCATCCTCGAAGGTGGCGATGGTCGAATCGAAGAGCGAATCGGTTTTCGAATCGCGTCCCACGACGATCACGTTCCCCTTGTAGAGTTTCAGCCGCACCGTGCCGTTTACGCTTTGTTGCGTATG
>JAITEO010000005.1 GCA_031281985.1 Zoogloeaceae bacterium
GGCCTTCGGAAAGCGCGGCGGTGACATGGCCGATGGAGCGGAATTCCTCGTGCCGCATCCGGATGTACTCGTTGTTCTCGTCGTACAGTTCCACGCGGTTGCGCCCTTGTTCCTTGGCGGCATAGCAGGCGGTATCCGCCGCCATCAGGATGTCGGTGAAATTGTCCATGCCGGGGACGACGCGCACCACGCCCGCCGACGCGCCGATATAGAAGCTGCGTCCGCCGTAGGTGAAGGTGTAGGCGCGAATCTCCGAAATCAGGATTTCCGCGTGCCGCATGGCCTCCATTTCGTCGCAGTCGCGCAACAGGATGCTGAACTCGTCGCCGCCCAGGCGCGCGAGAAAGCCTTGCCGGGCGTGGACTTGCAGGATCTTGGTCAGTTCGATCAGCAATTGGTCGCCGGCAACGTGACCGCAGGTGTCATTGATGACCTTGAACTGGTCGAGGTCGAGATAGAGCACGGAAACGGGGCGGCGATCCTGCTGGAACTGCTCGATGGCCTGGCGCAGTTGGCGCTCGAAGGCGCGGCGGTTGTAGAGGCCGGTCAGGGGATCGTGGATGGATTGATAGGCCAGTTCCTCGGTGACGTGGTGTTGCAGGGTGATGTCGCGGATACTGGAGAGGTAGCCCAGGGACGCGCCCTGTTTGTCGCGGATGGATTGCCAGGACATGGCGCACCAGATGCAGTGTCCGTCGCGGTGCAGGACGCGGAATTCCATGTTCTGCCCGCTGTGACCGTCCCGCGCCTGGCGCATCTGGTGGCGAATCAGTTCCTGATCGTCGGCATGCACCAGGTTTACGGGAAACTGTTGCATGTGCATGCACTCTTCCGGCGAAAAGCCGGTGACGCGCTGCACGGCGGGGTTCACCCAGCGCAGCTTGCCATCCGTGTCGAACCAGCTTTCCCAGGCGTAGGTATAGTCGGCAATGGCGCGAAAGCGCTGCTCGCTGTCTTCCAGCGCGTGCACGCGGTTTTGCACGGCGTCGATCATGCGGTTGAAGTTGGCGGCGAGCATGGAAATCTCGTTTTGCCCCTTCACCTGCGCGCGCCGGGTGAAGTCTCCCATGCTGATGTGCCGGCTGACTTCCGAGAGGCGCACCAGTCCCTGGGTCATGTAGTAGATGACGCTGTAGAGAAAGAGCGCCAGCAGGGAAACGCCGCCCACGCCGATCAGCGTGCTCTGTTCGAGCAGCTTTTGCCGGGCTTCCGCGATGTGGCTGGAGCCGCGTCCCATGTACAGTTGTCCATAGACCACGTCTTCGATGGCAATCGGGAAGACGCTGTGGCGCACGCCATTCTCGTCCATGCCCTCTCCCGGCAGCGCCCAGTCCTCCGGCCAGCCCGCGGAAGCGGCGCGTTCGCCGGCTTCGTTTACGACGATGATGTAGCGCAATCCCCGGTCCTGGCGCAGGTCGTCCAGGATGTCGCGCAGGGAGGCGTAGTCATGCGTCAGCAGATAGGGCGCGAAAACCTTGCCGAAAGTCCGTCCCTGTTCGAGCGCGTATTCGCCCTGTTCCTCCTGGAAGTAGCGGTCGGTCAGCAACAGGTTGTTGCCGACGAGGAGGAACAGGGTCAGGACGCTGACGAAAAGACTGCTCAGCAAAAGCTGGGTGCGGAAGGAATGGCGGGGAAACCGTCCCGGAAGACGCAGTCTCATGAGGGTTCCCTGGCCGGCGCGGGCGGATTGAAGAAGGGTTGTTGCCGGAGGATTTCCACATAGGGACGCATGGTCGTGATGTCCTGTTGGGAAATGGGCACATAGCCCTCATAGCCGGAGGCGGTAAAGAAAGCCTTGCCTTCCTGGGTTGCGGGAAAATCCTGGAACGCCTTGCGGATGCGCTCGATGAGCGCGGCGTCCAGATGCTTGTCCGCCAGCACCATCAGATGCGGCAGGGCGCGATCGCCCATGTCCAGATCACGCGGTTCGATGACGCGCAGGCGGGCGCGGGTGTCGTGATGCATGAGATTGAGGGGGCCAAGGGTCGTTACCGCCGCATCCACGTCATGCGCCACGACCGACGCCATCGCCGCCGCGTGGCTGGGGCGAATCAGCACCTGGTAATCCGTGTCGGCCTGCATGCCGTTCTTCGCGAGCTTGCGAATGCCCGCCTGCGTGAAGAACGAAGCGTAATCGGGAAAGGCGATGCGCTTGCCGCGCAAGTCGCGGCTATTCTTCAGGGGACTGTCGGCGCGCACCACGAAGATGAAGGTAAACGGCGCCTTGTACCGCGCCAGCGGCGCGTAATCGTAGTCCAGGCACAGAACGCCGAAATGCGGCGGCGTGATGAGGATATCGAAGCGCTTGTGCAGGGAATCGTTCAGGAAGGTGGCATGATCCGCCGAGGTATAGAGCCGCACGGGACGCCCCAGGCTCTGTTCCAGATACTGCGTCAGCGGACGATGCGCGCGGAACAGTCCGGTGGGCGAATTAAAGGGCGCGATGCCCAGACGCAAGGGCGCTTCCTGCGCCGCTGCCGCGGAACAGAACGATAGTACTGCCACTACCAGAATCGAAAAGATGCGGCATAACATAATGTGGCTCGGTGCAAAGAGATCAGAGGGGCAACACCCTGGGAGGATGCTGTGGTTGCGCCATGTGACTTGTTTATCCACAGGCTTATATAACTATATTACTATTACTTTAGTAATATGCCAGGGTTTCTTACGAAACGTTACGATTATT
>JAITEO010000050.1 GCA_031281985.1 Zoogloeaceae bacterium
GGCAGGCCGATGCCGTCCAGCACGCCTTTTCGCCGCGTCATTTCGCGGGCGCGGCGGGCGGCGTCACGGGCGCGGGCGGCATCGACGATCTTGCCGCAAATCGTTTTCGCGTCGATCGGCTTTTCCTGCAGGAATTCGGAAAGTTTCGCTGCCACCACCTCTTCCACCGCCGGACGCGCTTCGGAAGACACCAGCTTCATCTTGGTCTGCGAGGCAAACTTGGGGTCGGGCATCTTCACCGAAAGCACACAGGCCAGCCCTTCGCGCATGTCATCGCCGGTGATCTCCACCTTGGCCTTCTTGGCGATCTCGTTTTCCTCGATGTATTTGTTGATGACGCGGGTCATCGCCGCCCGCAGGCCGGTCAGGTGGGTGCCGCCGTCGGCCTGGGGGATGTTGTTGGTAAAGCAGAGCACCTGTTCCTGGTAGCTGTCGTTCCACTGCATGGCGACTTCGACCGCGATGACGCCGCCGCCGGGAATGATCGATTCGCCGCTGGAATAAAAGGCGTTGGGATGCAGGACGGTCTTGCTGCGGTTGATGTATTCGACGAACCCCTGGACGCCGCCCGCGAAGGCGAAATTTTCTTCCTTGGCCGTCCGCTGGTCGATCAGGCGAATCTTGACGCCGTTGTTCAGGAAGGACAGTTCGCGCAGGCGTTTGGCGAGAATGTCGTAGTGGTATTCGACCGTGCCGAAGATTTCCTCGTCCGCCATGAAATGCACTTCGGTGCCGGTGTGCTGGCTTTCGCCGACGACTTTCATCGGCGAAACCTCGACGCCGTTTTGCCGTTCGATGATCCGCTCGGCCACGTGTCCCCGCTTGAATTCCAGCGCGTATTTCTTGCCGTCGCGGCGAATGATCAGGCGCAGCCAGCTCGACAGCGCATTGACGCAGGAGACGCCCACGCCGTGCAGCCCGCCGGAAACCTTGTAGGAATTCTGGTTGAACTTGCCGCCCGCGTGCAGTACGCACATGACGATTTCCGCCGCGCTGCGCTTGGGTTCGTTCTTGTCGTCCATCTTGACGCCGGTGGGAATGCCGCGCCCGTTGTCGGTGACGGAAATGGAGTTGTCGCTGTGAATCGTCACCACGATGTCGTCGCAATGCCCGGCCAGCGCCTCGTCGATGGCGTTGTCGACTACCTCGAACACCATGTGATGCAGCCCGGTGCCGTCGGAAGTGTCGCCGATGTACATGCCGGGGCGCTTTCGCACCGCTTCCAGCCCTTCGAGTTGCTGGATGCTGTCTTCATCGTATTCGTTGTGCGGGGCGGGATTTTTTGCTTCGTTGCTCATGGTGTTTCCTGTAGAGGTATCGCTGGCTGGCGGCAAGACGTGTGCCGCACGGAAAAAAGGGGGAGAAGAAATCGCGGCGGGCGCAAGGACGCTCCCGCGCCGGAGGATGCTGCCGCAGCCAAAGGTTGGCGGGAGGGGATCAAATCCGCATCGGCATTACCACGTACTTGAACCGGTCATTGCCGGGCACGGTAATCAGGGCGCTGGAATTGGCGTCGTTGAAGCTCCATTCGATGTCGTCGCCGGAAAGGTTGTTGAACACGTCCAGCAGATAGGTGACGTTGAATCCGATATCCAGCGGCGCGCCCGCATATTGGACTTCGATTTCCTCCTGTGCTTCTTCTTGTTCCGCGTTGGCGGCGATGATTTTCAGCAGATTGGCGTCCAGGAGGATGCGAACGCCGTGGAATTTGTCGTTGGTCAGGATGGCAGCGCGGCTCATGGCGGTGTGCAGCGCCTGGCGATTGACCGTCATGCGGTTTTCCAGGTGCGTGGGGATGACGCGCTCGTAATCCGGGAACTTGCCGTCGATGAGCTTGGAGACCAGCACGGTCGTGCCGAACGCGAAGCGGATCTGGTTGCCGCCGACGCTGATCCGCAGGGGTTCGTCGTTGTCCGACAGGAGCCGGTTCAGTTCCAGCACCGTCTTCTTGGGCAGGATCATTTCCTGGTGCTCCAGGCTGGAATCGATCGCCATGCTGTTGTAGGCGAGGCGGTGGCTATCGGTTGCCACGCAGCGCAGTTCCTGTCCATCGACCATCAGCATCAGGCCGTTCAGGTAGTAGCGCACGTCCTGGGAGGCCATTGCGTACTGGGTCTTGCCGATCAGGGCGCGGAATTCCTTTTGCGTGACGGTGAGCGTCTTTTCTTCGCCCTCGGCAAGGGTCATGCGCGGAAAGTCATCGGCGGGCAGGGTTTGCAGGGAAAAGCGGCTCTTGCCCGCCTTGAGCAGCAGGCGCTTTTCTTCCTTGTCCAGCGTGATCTCGGCGGATTCCGGCAGGGAGCGCAGAATATCCTGCAATTTTTTCGCCGCCAGCGTCACCGCGCCTTCTCCTTCGCCGCCGACCGGGCTGCTCTCGGTCGTGATCTGGATTTCGATGTCCGTCGCCAGCAAGGTGAGACGCTCGCCCTGCTTTTCCAGCAGGACGTTGGAAAGTATGGGCAGGGTGTGACGCTTCTCCACGATACCGGAAACCGCCTGCAACGGGGAAAGCAGCGTATCGCGAGAGCACTTCAGAATGATCATGACGGCAAAATCCTTACAGGGAGTTTTGAAAAATACCGATAATTCTAGCGCAAACGCCCCCCCTTTCGCACTCCTTTTCGTAGCGAAGGGCGCCATCCAAAGTGGAGGGAAAACCTTTCCAGACGAAGCGCCGCCGCTTGCCGTCCCCGCTCTCGCTCTCGCTTGCGGGGGAGGGCCTGCGCTCGGCAAGAAGGCCGGGAGAGAGGGTAACGGCCGTGCCGCCCCCTCTCCCGCCCTGCCGGGCACCCTCTCCCCCAAAGGATTGGGGGAGAGGGGACGGCATGCGGTGGCGCTGCGTTGGGTTCTTCCACTTTGGATTGCGCTCATCTATCTTGGGGTTTGAAACCAGGCGAAGCCTGGCTTCAAACCGTGTAAGCCCAACGCAAAACCAGCGCGGTCTTGGGGTTCTCGTAGGGGCGCGCTGCGCGCGCCCGCAAACCATCAACGCCGCATGACGGCCGACGGGCGCACGCAGTGCGCCCCTACGGGATCGCGCAGAGGGTAGTGGGTTTCCTTGCCTTTACTCCAAAAAAGGGCAGGCTTTGCCTGCCCTTTTTTGCTGACTGACCCGGCAAAAAGTAGCCCTTTACTTTTTGACGCTTCTACGCGTCTACCCCTCATGGAGGAGCGCCAGCACGGTCTGGTTGCGCAGGGTGCGCAGGAGGGTGTGTTCCTTGTCGGTGATCTGGATGCCGTTGACCTGCTCGCTGTCGGCGTAGATCAGCCCCAAGGGGTGATGGCGGACGCACAGGGGCAGGAGGAGAAAACTCCTGGCCGACAGGTGTTTGCGATACCAGAGGGGAATGCTTGCCGCAAAAGGCGGCGCGTCGACATCGGGCACCAGGATATCGGCACCCTTCTCGATGGCGACATGAAAGAGATTCGGCGCGGCATTCAACTTGAAGCGCAGGCGCTTGGCGAGGGTTTCGGCCTGCGCGCCAAAGCCGAAACGTCCCTGTAGCGTGTTGCGTCCGAGATCACACATGCACAGGATGACATGGGAAAAATCGAAGGCGCGATACATGCTCTCCAGCGTAATCCGCAGGATGTCATTGGCCTGGCGCTTTCCCGTGAGCAGGGCGTTGCTGACGTCCTGGATGCCCGCCAGCAGCACCGCCTGGCGGTCGCTGGCGCGGGTCTCGACGTTTGTTCCGGCGCTGGTCACTGTCGTTCCCGTGGCGGTATCCGGCGGGGCCACCACGGTGGGCGGCAAGGCTTCCGCCAGGAGGGTGCGATCCAGGGGTTCCGCGGCGATGGCCTCCGCTTTTTCCATCTGCCAGACTTCATGGATGAAGCGTCCCAGGGTGCTGTGTTGCAGGTTGATGTGGATGGAGCGGGCGAGTTCGTCCGCTTCCTTTGCAGTGGCGCGCAAAACGGCGCGCAGGGTTTCTTCGGAGAGCGGCAGCGCCGGGGCAAAACGCATAAGCGTCCGCTCGATGTCGGCCTCTTCCTTCCCTTCGCAAAGCGCGTTGCTGAACATGGCGAGCGCCTGTAGCCTTGCTTCGGGCGTATCTTCCGTTGGCGGTTCGCCGTGGCGCATGCTGTCGGTAAGGAGCGCCGGAAAGCCCCAGTGGGTCGCGATGGCAATGCCCAGCGCCTCGAAGCTCACGCCCAGCACGTCTTGGGCGGCGCTTTGTTCCGTCTGCTTTTTTTGCTGCATGAACTTTCGCACCACCTCGCTTTCTTCGGGAAAGTAGTATTGCGACAGCAGGCGTCCCAGGTTGTGAAAGATGGCGCAGATGAAATGCTGTTCCTCGTCGGAAAATGCCAGCGCGCGCGCCAGGTTGCGCGCCAGCAGTCCGGCGATGTTGGCGTGCAGGAATTCTTCCTTCAGGTGCCAGGCGCTTTCCTTGTTCTGCATGTGCTCGAAGAGCAGTCCGGCAACGGCGATGTTGCGCACGGCATTGAGTCCCAGCAGGAGGATGGCGCGCGATACCGTGCTGATTTTTTCGCCGGATGGCCGGTAATAGGCGGAATTCACCGTCCGTAACAGCTTGTTGGTGAGCGCGAAATCCCTGAGAATGACATCGGAAAGACGGGAAACGCTATCCGTATCGCTGGAGGCGATGGCGTTGATCGTCCGCACGGATTCCGAGAGCGCCGGAAAATCGCCCTTGTGCAGCAGGCGGCGCAGCAGGAAATCGACCGCCGCGGGAGTTTCGCCGCCGCCGCTTGCGCGCGTATCCGTCTTGCTTTCCGGCAGCAGATAGGCGGTCAGCGCCTGGTGGAATTCCCGCGCGTCCGGGTAGCGATCCTGCGGCTGGCGTTCCGTCGCCCGCATGATGATGCCCGCCAACTGGTCATCCAGCCGGATATCCGTGACCGGGATCACGAAGCCTTCGTCGGCAATCTGCCGCATGATGCGCTCGTTATCCTTGCCGCCGATGGCGCGCTGTCCGGTAACGATTTCAAAAAGAATCAGTCCGGCGGCAAAGACATC
>JAITEO010000060.1 GCA_031281985.1 Zoogloeaceae bacterium
ATCACGTCCGGGTCTTCGCGCATGGCGGAACGCACCGCGAGCGCGAAATCCGGCGTGTCCGTGCCCAGTTCGCGGTGGCTGACGAGGCTTTTGATCGAGGTATGCACGAATTCCACCGGGTCTTCGATGGTGAGGATGTGCCGCGCCATGTTGACGTTGATTTCGTGGATCAGGGTAGCGAGCGTGGTGCTCTTGCCGCTGCCGGTAACGCCAGTGATCAGCACCAGACCGGAAGAGAGATAAGCCAAATCCTTCAGATGCGCGGGCAGAAAGAGTTCCTCCAGGCTCGCAAAGCGTTCCGGCAGATGTCGCGCCACCAGCGCCAGATGTCCCAGCGAGCGGAAGAGGTTGATGCGGTAGCGCAGATCCGGCAGTTGCGCGTTTTCGTCTTCCAGCCCCAGCCCCAGATCCGCGCCGCCGGTTTCCTCCAGCGATTTTCGCCGCATCGGATCGAGCAGGTAATCGGCGACATGGCGCATGTCGTCGTCGCTCCAGAGATGTTCGTCCGCTGCGATGAGTTCGCCCGCCACGCGCCAGTGCGCCCGCCTGCCGACGGCCAGGTGCAGGTCGGAGGCGTGCATCTTGGGGAGCGCACGCATGAGCCGCAGGAAATCCGCAAGCGCCCCGTTTTTGGGTTGTTCAGGTTGTTCAGAATGCAAGATGTAGCTCCACTTCCAGCCATTCCCTGGGCTTGCTGCTGCCGGTATCCAGACTGTTGCTGGCGTTTTTCGGGCGTTTTTCGGAATTGACGCGAATGTTGCTCCACACGGGCGCGGCGATATAGGGCAGATCGCCCAGGCCGTCGAGAAAGCGCATCAGGCCGCGATAGCTGGCGCGTGCCCTGAAGTGCAGCAGCGGGCGTTTGTAGGGGTTTCCCTGTCCGGCAGCGAGGAGCCGTTCCTTGGTCGGTGGGGCATTGCGGTCTTCCCGGCGGGTGTAGATGTGTTCGATGGCGATGATTTCCATGTCGCCAGACTCCGCCAGTTGCGCCAGCGCCGACTTGAGGACTTGCACGCCTTCCAGGTTGTCCAGCGCGACAAAGCGTTGCAGCAGACGTTGCTCTTCCTTTTTCAGGTTTTCCAGCGTGTTTTCGATCCTGGCAATTTCCCGGTTTGCCTGTTCCAGGCTGAGTTCGTTCCTGTCCTGCTTGCTGGGCGTGGGGATGTTGCCGCTGCTGCTCTTGATGCGGACATTGAGTTTTTCCTCACGGTAGCGCAGGTTTTCAAGTTTCTTTTCTCCCGCTGGATGGATGATCAGCGTGTAGAAGACGATCAGGAAGGCGCAGAGGCCGAAAACGAACTGCGAGCGTTGCCGCGTGGAAAGTTTGCGCCAGCGGTCGAAAAGCTGCTGCGCCTCGGTGTTGAATTTCGCCGCGTTTTTTTTCAGTGTCGTGGCAAAGCTCATGGCGTGCCTCCTTCGTTTTCCCTGTTTTCTTCTCTCTTTTCTTCCGCTGTGGCGGTTGTTTCTTCGGCGGGCGCGAGTTCTTCCGTTACCGGCAGGAGCCAGAAGGAAACCTGATAACCGGGTTGTCCATTACGTCCGACCTTGGCTGTGACATCGGTCTGTGCCACGGCGTAACCCAGGCTGCCAGAGGAGGCTGCCCGTTGCATTTCCAGGGCGAAGGCTTGCGCGCCGCCATAGTCGTTCGACCAGCCGATGACCCGGACGTTGCCGAATTGGAGGTTCGTCACGGATTCCAGCACCACGCCCTCGCCGATGTTGGCGGAAAGCGCGCGCAGCAGTTTCGGCAGGTGCGCGATCATGTCCTCTATGGCTTGCAGACGTTCGAGTTCGGGGATGAGCCGCGCCACTTCCGCGCGTTTGTTCTTCAGGTTCTGGTTGGCTTCACGTTGCCGCTGGTAAATCTGGCTTTCCTGCTGGACAAGCGTCGATTTCTGCTTGCTGTCAAGCTCTTTCTTGGCGTAGCTGAGCATCACGGCGCGGATCTGCTGGCGCTGCTGGTATTCCATGCTGGCAAGCGCCGCCACGACCAGTAGCGGCAGGAGGAGGTGCCAGAACCCGGCGCGCTTCAGCAGGGGTTTTTGTGGTTGCGCGCGGCGGATGAGCGGAATGTCGTCCGCCTTGTCCGCGCGGCGGCAGCGCGCCACGAGGTATTGCGACAATGCCGCCTGCACCGTTTCGGCGGAAAGCAGCGTGGGTGCGTTGCCCCAGTGCGCTGCCAGATCGTCTTGCAGGGCTTGCAATGCTCCGGTATCGGCTGGGGAAACGCAGAGGAGCGAGAGTTTGCGCGCACCGCTGCGCCAATCACTGATGAGGCGCATCAGCCAGCCGGCTTCCAGGAGCCTTTCCATGCGCCCTTCGCTTCTCAGGGCGGTGATTTTGCCTTGCTGGCGCAGCACGGCGACCACGTCTTCGCAGTGGATTTCCAGCGTCACGCCGTCTGCGTTTTCCGGCGATTCGCTGACACTCAGGGCCAGGGGCAGCGCCCCCAGGACGCGGATTTTCTTCCGCGCAAGCGCCGCGTCCCATTCTTTCCAGGCGGCAAGTCCCACAGCCGCGCCCAGCCATACGGGCGCTTCCCCTTCTTCGGCGGCGGCGTAGCCGCTCCAGGCGCAGGCGAATCTGGATTCCGGCATTTGCAGCCGGGCTTGCCAGCGCAGGGATTCTTCCAGTTCGTGCGTGGCGACGAGATCGATGGAAAGGGCGCACTGCCCGAAAAAACCGCCGCTTTGCTCCGTCTGCGGCTGTTCACGGCGCACCGCCTGTTCCAGCGCCACCTTCCCGCGCCCTTCGGCGGTAAGCAATCCTCGTGTGTAAAGTACCGCGCCGATGTTCCACAGGGCGGCGAATTCCGCCAGCGGCGTTTCCATTTCGTCATGCACCATGGCGTGCATCTGCGCGTCCGAACGGGGTTTTTCGGGATTGACCGGCAAATCCAG
>JAITEO010000245.1 GCA_031281985.1 Zoogloeaceae bacterium
CATCGCCCGCCCGCATTTGCAACGGCGCGGCGCAAGGCATATCCTTCGCGTTTTCTGTATCTTTTCTTGAATCTCCATGTCCTTGCCATGCCCGCTTTCTCCGGACGCCCTGCGGCGTCGCTCCGATCCTGACGCGTTGGGGTTTGCCAGCACTGCCGAGCTTTCGCCCTTGCCTTTTGCCCTGGGGCAGGAGCGGGCGGAGGAGGCGATTGCCTTTGGGTTGGCGATCACCCCTGGTTATCATATTTTCGTCATGGGCGAGCCGGGGGAGAGTCGGCATACGACCCTGTTTCGGCTGGTACGGGAATTGGCGGCGAAGGGACGCACGCCGCCGGATCTATGTTATCTGCACAATTTTGCCGAGCCGCGCGCGCCGCAATTGTTGCGTCTGCCTGCGGGGCGCGGGGCGCGGCTCAAGGCGGATTTGCAGCAATTGACGCTGGATTTGCGGCCTGCCATCGAGGCGGCGCTCAATGCCGACAGCCATGTCGATCGGGTCAAATCCTTGCAGGAAAAGCACAAGAAACGCGAAGAGGAGGCCATTGCCGCTTTGGGCAAGGCCAGCGAGGCGGACGCCCTGGGGATCATCAACACGCCGGAGGGCTTCATCTTCATGCCCATGCAAGCGGGGCAACCCATGTCGCCGGAGGAATTCGAGGCGCTTCCCGCCGAGGCGCGCCAGCGGATTGAAACGCAGGTGGAAGCCTGGAGCGAAAAGCTTGCCGATCTGTTGAGCGAATTTCCCGGCTGGCGGCAGGAGCTGAACCGCGCGCTCGCCCATGCCGAACGTCATGCCCTGCGTCCGGTGCTGGCGCATCTGACCCGTGACCTGCGCCGCCATTACGCCGATCTGGCGGAGGTCATCCGCTTCATCGACGCCATCTGTGACGATGTCATCCAACGCGCCGCCAAGGGCTTGTTGGAAGAGGAAGACGAAACGGACGAAGAGCAGGAAAACGCCGAGGCCAGCGCGGCGCATCTGCTGCGCTATCAACTGAATCTCCTGGTCGATCATGGGGAAACGCGCGGCGCGCCGGTGGTGCGCGAAGACAATCCCGGCTTTGGCAACCTGATTGGCCGCATCGAGCATTTTCCTTCCGCGCATGGACAGGCCACGCATTTCAACATGATTCGGCCTGGCGCCCTGCATCGCGCCAATGGCGGTTATCTGGTGCTGGATGCGGCGCGGCTGTTTGGCCAGCCTTTTGCCTGGGATGGCTTGAAGCGCGCCCTGAAAAGCGGTCAAATCGCCATTGAGCCGCCTGCCGAGGCGCAGGGCTGGAGCGGCCAGGTCACGCTTTCTCCCGCGCCCGCGCCTTGCCAGCTCAAGGTGATTCTGGTGGGCGAGCGCGAGTTGTTTGCCCTGCTCACGGAAAGCGACCCCGATTTTGGCGAATTCTTCAAGGTGGTCGCCGATTTTGCCGACGACCTGCCGCGCACGCTGGAAAACGAGCGCCGTTTTGCCCGCCTTGCCGCCGATATCGGCAAGCATGCCGGATTACCGCCCTTTGACGCGCCCGCCGTCGCCTTGCTGATGGAAGAAGCCGCTCGCCACGCCGAACACGCGGGACGTCTGTCGCTTTCCACGCGCCATATGAACGATCTGATGCAGGAATCCAGCTTCTACGCCCATCAGGCGGCGGAAGATGTCCGCATCATTGGCGCGGAGGCCGTTCGCGCCGCGCTCGCGGCTCGTCGGCGGCGCGTCAGCCGCTACCCGCAGGCGGTGCTGGAGGACATCCTGGAAGGCAGCACCCTGATTTCCACTGAGGGCGAGCGCGCCGGTCAAGCCAACGCGCTGGTGGTGGTGGAGCTTGCGGGCGTATGCTATGGACATCCAGCGCGCGTTACCGCCACCGCGCGCGTGGGTGATGGCGATGTGGTGGATATCGAGCGCGAAACGGAATTGGGTGGCGCGATTCATTCCAAGGGCGTGCTCATCCTTACCGCCTTCCTTGCTGCCCGCTACGCCCGTCATCAGCCGCTTTCGCTTTCCGCCAGCCTGGTGTTCGAGCAATCCTATGGTCAGGTCGAGGGCGATTCGGCCTCGCTTGCCGAACTTTGCGCCCTGCTTTCCGCGCTGGCGCAGGTTCCCATCCGGCAATCCCTGGCGATTACCGGATCGGTCAATCAGTTTGGCGAAGTGCAGGTCATTGGCGGCGTCAATGAGAAGATCGAGGGGTTTTTCGATCTCTGCGCCGCGCGCGGCCTTACCGGCGAACAGGGCGTCCTGATTCCTGCCGCCAGCCAGCCGCATCTCATGCTGCGCCCGGACGTGGTGGAGGCCGCCCGTGCCGGACGCTTTCACCTCTACGCGGTCGCCACGGTAGACGAGGCCATGCAGATACTTACCGGCCTGCCTGCCGGAACGCCCGACATGCGCGGGATGCTGCCCCGCGACAGCATCAACGAAAAGGTCGCCAAGGCGCTGGCGGAAATGACCGCCGCACAACACCCGCCACGCCGCGAGGGCGAACCGTTGCTCCTGCGCAAACCCTTGCGACACAACCGCTTCAATGCGCTTTCCGGAAGTTGAAAAAACGGGTGCATGGTTTCTGCTGGTTTCTTTTGGCGCGGACGGTGTCCAATCGCTCCCCCCCCCCGTCATTGCGAGGGCAGCAGACCCGTGGCAATCCAGACGGGCTTTCCGGGTTGCTTCGCCGTTCCAGAAAACTGAACCGCCGCCACGTCGCTACCGCTCCGGAGAATGACGAAGATGGCCTGGATTGAAGAAGCGCAAACGCGGCTTCGCCCCCACGAAACCAGCGCGCACTCTGTCTTCCCGTCCTCCGTCACGGACAAACGGCGGTAGTGGGTTCTCCGCCCTGCGTCACCGGCTTTCCGGCCAGCATGGAAAAATACGGATCGCAGGCGGGTTCCTGCGCGGCGGTGGTGACGGAAAGGATGGCGGATGCGCGTTCGTCATTTTCTGCCGCGCCAGTGGCGACCAGTTGGTAGTGGTAGGTGGTTTTTTCCTGCAAACCGTGATCCACGAAGCTCCCGAAGGGAAGTTCCGCGCCTTCTTGTGTGTACAGGAGTTGCGCGTCATCCGCACTGGATTTTGCCGCCGCGCGCGACGCCCCGCGCTTTGGCGTTTTCACGCGATACAGCGCATACCGTTCGGCATTGGGCAGGGCTGGCCAAAGCAGCATGACCTGATCGGAACTGACATCCAGCACGCTTATCCGTGGCGCGCCTTTCAATCTTGCGGGCGGTGGTAATTCTTTCGCGGCTTCTTCGGATGGCGCGGCATCTGCCAGCACGGGCGAGTCTTCTGGCGCATCCGCATCGTCCGCGCTGTTGGCCAGCGCCTGCGCCATGCGCCAGACGGCGGCAATCTGCGCGCCCTGTTGCGTGGCGTAATGTCCGGCCTTCTTGTCGCCGCTGTCGTTGTATCCCCACCAATCCCAGCACCCATTGGGATTCATCGGCAACAGTCCCGTTCCCGCGAGCACCAGGGATGTGCTGGCGGCCTGCGGATAAAGGATGACGATATTATTTTTTTCCGCCCATTCATTGAACCCCGCACCCTTGACGAAGGCCATGCCGATGTTTTCCGCGCCCTGCTGGCAGCCGTGGAAGGCGATGTGCAGACGGCAGGCTTCTCCCTTTTTGCAGGCGGGCGGCACGTACAGGTAGCCGGTATCCGCCATGGAAATGCGGATGGGTTCGATCTCGTCTTCCTCCTCCAGCATGGTGTAATACGCCTGGTTGAAGGAAAGGAGTTCGCCCTTCAGGTTCTTGCTGGCGGTACGCTGTAGCGGGCCGTAGAAGAATTGCAGGGCGGAAGCGGCGGCGTCGTAGGCGGTCTTGCCGACCTTGCAGGTATTGATGAAATTGCCGCCGGTTTCCGCGCAGGCGTTGCACTGTCCCGCGTCTGCCGCGCAACTGGTGGAAATCTGCGCATGCGCGGCGGGCAGTTCGTGCTTGTAGAACAGTTGCCCATCGTTTTGCAGGAAGGCGCGATAATAGGTTTGCAAGGCTTCGCTGACCGGAGCCTTGACGATGCCGTCGTTATAGCCGTGGAAAATCCATACCTTTTGCCGCGCCAGATTGTCCAGGGGATCGATCAAGCCGCGCCCGGCCCAGCTTTCGCTGGCGTTGTGCATGACATCCATGTCTTCTTGCGTGATGGGCGCAACGCCGAAAGCCGGATCGCCCTGCATGCAGCGGGCAATGGCCTTCTCGACCGCCGCGCCCTTCCACGAAGCTTCTCCGGCGCAGAAATAGGGGCCGCCAGCGGTCGAGGCCACGCCCTTGATGTGGGCGGAATGCGCCACCGCCAGTTGTACCGCCATGAACGCGCCGGAAGAAATGCCGGATGTCGTGGTCTCGCGCAAATCCAGGTTGAGCTGCGGCAGGAATTCATCGGCCTTGGCACAGGCGGACAACGACAGGGCAAGCAAAAAACACAGGACGCGCCCGTGGAAACGATAACGTGGCATGAAGACTCTCCTTTGAAATGACCGCTGCCGCCGCTATATTAAATTAAACGTCAAAAAGTGAAAATCTACTTTTTGTGCGGCAAAGCCGCATCTGGCTTCGCCAGACCAGCCTTCGGCCTTGTGCCGGGGCAGTCAGCAAAAAAGGGCAAGCTTCGCTTGCCCTTTTTTGGTGGAAAGGCAAGGAAACCCACTACCTATCCACCTGGCGTAGGGGCGCACTGCGTGCGCCCGTTGGCCGTCACGCGGCGGAATGGTTTGCGGGCGCACGCAGTGCGCCCCTACGAGAACCCCAAGGTCGCGCTGG
>JAITEO010000276.1 GCA_031281985.1 Zoogloeaceae bacterium
CGACGTAGCGCTGGACATGCTGTGCGGCAGCGTCAAAACGTGAAAACCCACTTTTTACTGGTTCCGTCAGCAAAAAAGGGCGGGCTTTGCCGGTCCTTTTTTGCGGTAGGAACGGGCACAAGGCTGGAGGCTGTGGGACATCCGCAGGCGAGGCTTGCCGCCAAAATGGGAGACGAGCGCACAGTACAGGGCGGCGGCGTAGGGCAAGGTTTCCAGGGCGAGGACGGCGAGCCAGGCGTGGGCGGAGGGGTCTGTGAGGTTGATACGCGTGCTCAGGATGCTGATGCAGAGGAGGAGGGCAGCGAGCAAGCCCATTTCCTCGCGGATGGGCGCAAGGAAGGCGAGGCCGCTTTTTTGCTTCCACGCCTTGGGGGTGATCACGAATTCGCCCTTGCTTTTGAACAGTCCGGCGAAAATGCCGCGCGCGATGGCGTGCGCGATGCCGACGGAAAGAATGGACGCGCCGAGGATGTCGCGCCACGGACAGCGCATGGCGCGGCGGTAGAGGATGGGGCCGAGCGCGGCCTTGCAGGCCATGAAGCCCAGCATGGGCACGACCAATAGCGTCACGGGCAGCCGGAAGGACTGGGGCGCGATGAGCATCAGGAAAGTCCAACAGATCGAGGCGAAGACGAACAAAAGTTGCAGCGCGTCGCCAAACCAGGAAAACCAGCCGGTGAGAAAATGGTAACGCTGTGCCAGCGTCAGCTTGCCCGGGAAGAGGAGACCGGAAAGGTGCGCCTTCAGAATCTGCATGGCGCCAAAGGCCCAGCGAAAACGCTGCGTCTTCAGGGCGGAAAAGTTGGCGGGCGTCAGGCCGCGTCCGTAGATGTGATCGACATAGCGGGTGTCGTAGCCGTGGCGCAGGAGGCGCAGGCCGAGTTCGGAATCCTCGCAGATGCACCATTCCGACCATCCGCCCAGATGGAGGAGCGGCGCTTTGCGGATCAGGGTCATGGTGCCGTGCTGGATCAGGGCGTTGCGTTCGTTCCGGTGGTGCATTCCGATGCGGAAGAAGCCATCGAACTCGTAGTTGCACATGCGCCGGAAAGCCTGTTCCTGCCAGTCGCGGTGCGCCTGCGGCGCTTGCACCACGGCGACATCGGGCGCTTCGACGAAATGCGGGACGAGATGGGAAAGCCAGTCCGCATCCACCACATAATCCGCATCGACCACGCCGACGATTTCCGCCCGCTCGTCCGTCTCTTGCAGGGCAAAATTCAACGCCCCGGCCTTGAAGCCCGGCCAGGGTTTCAGGTGATAGAAGCGAAAATTCGCCCCCATGCCCGCCATGTGTTGTTCGACCGGCTTCCACAGCGCCTCGTCGGCGGTGTTGTTGTCGATGACCAGCACCTCGAAATTGCGGTAGCGCATCCGCGCCAGGCTTTCCACGGTCTCGATGACCATTTCCGGCGGCTCGTTGCAACAGGCCAGATGGATGGAAACGAAGGGTTCCTGTTCCGGCGCCAGGGCGGGCAGCGGCGTGAAGCGGCGTTTCCACTGGCGCTTGAAGAACATCTCGCCAAACTCGTAACTGTGGGTGAGCAGCACGGCAATGGTGATCAGGGTGGCGGCAATGAGCAGCGCCAGGGCAATGAGATCGCGCTGGCTCAGGTAATAGCCTTCATTGGGGATATTGCCGCCCAGCACCAGCGCCGCCACGCATGCCTGCACCAGCGCCGCCAGCCACAACCTTCCCGAAAAACGCCAGTTGCCCAGGAGAAAGGCGATGAGAAACATCGGGAAAAAGGCATAGCGAAAGGAGTTCCAGGCTTTTATCTGCCAGTGGATGTCGGGCGGCAACGCGCCCTCCAAGGGAAACTTCGCCTGGCGATCCGCGTCGAAAACGCCCCAGTACGCGCCGTCTTGCCCCTGCAATTCCATCTTCCAGGGCTGGTCTATGGCCTCCATGATGAAGTAATCGAGCTTTGCCGTGCGCTCGTCCGCGAGAAAGGCGCGCACGAACTGCGCCTGATTGGGCGGCGAAGGCACGGCGGAATCGATGATGTCGCCATGACTGGGCCAGCCGATTTCGCCAATGACGATTTTCTTGCCGGGATAGGCCTTGCGTATTTCGTCATAACGCTGCATGGCGTATTCCAGCGCGTCTTCCACCGCCAGTCCCTCGTGATAGGGCAGAAGATGCACGGTGATGAAATCCACCTGTTGGACCAGTTCCGGGTGTTGCAGCCAGATTTTCCAGGGTTCGGCGGTGGAAACGGGCTTCTTTGTGGCCTTCTTGACCTGCCGGATCAGGGCGATCAGCTCGTCGGCCGTCATGTTCTTGCGTTCCAGCGTTTCATTGCCGACGATGCTTTGCCGCACATGCTTGTAGCGGCGCGCGATTTCGATGCCGGCGGCGACTTCGCGCGCGTTCTTTTCCGTGTCGGCGTCCAACCAGATGCCATTGGTGACGCGAAGATTGCGAAACCCGGCCAGCGGCACGATGTCGGTGTTTTCCAGGCTGCTGTAGGTGCGCAGACGGCGCGTGTACCGCGCCAGCAAATCGAGATCGCCCGCCAGCTCGTCCGCGTCCGGATACTCCCCGGCAAATGGACTTTGCTCGCGCTGAAACCCGCTATAGGCAAAGCCCTTGATGTGCGCGTCGCCATCCATGACCTCCAGATCCCGGTTCGCCCACTCCCAGATCGCGTACTGGGCGCAAGCGACAAAGGTAGCGATCAGCAGGGCGGAGAGAAAGGTGTAGAGAAAGCGGGAAAGACGTAACATGGCAGGCGTTGAAAGTGCTCCACGTGGTATGTGCGGCGCGGCAAAAAGCAACCCACCGCTTCTTGCCGGGTAATAAAAAACCCAACGAAAAACCAGCACGCCCCTGGGGTTTCGTTGCCGTATCGTGCGTCCGGAAGCACCATGACGCTTCCGGACGCCACAAGGCGCATGCTGTCGCATTGCCCTGCGAATGTACTCCTTCCGGAAGGGGTTTGTCCATGACCTGCCGTGCCTCCAATCGAAGCGCGGTCAAGCTCCCTTCGCAGGGTGCAAACCCTCCCCTGAGAAGGGGAGGGCAGGGGAGGGGTTTGCGGCAGTGGAGCAAGAACCAATGTTTGATGCATACCGAACCGCCGCAAACCCCCCTCAATCCCCCCTTGTGTGCGGCTTTGCCGCATCTGGCTGCGCCAGACCAGCCTGCGGCTGTCCTCCGG
>JAITEO010000293.1 GCA_031281985.1 Zoogloeaceae bacterium
GACGTTTTACTTTGCCTCTTCAAAGCACCCAACCTTGCGCAGCGGCGCGAAGCGCCAGCTCAGGATGCCGACGACGCCCAGGGTGCACAGGCCGCCGAGGATGGCGGCGGGGACGGGGCCGAAGCAGGCGGCGCTCACGCCTGCGCGGAATTCGCCCAACTCGTTGGAAGCGCCGATGAACAGCATATTCACCGCGCTTACCCGTCCGCGCATGGCGTCCGGCGTGGAAAACTGCACCAGCGCGCCGCGAATGTAGACGCTCACCATGTCCGCCGCGCCTGCAATCATCAGCGCCACGAAGGAAAGCCAGAAAACGCGCGAACAGGCAAACACCAGATTGGCCAGGCCGAACACGGCCACCGCGATGAACAGGATTCTGCCCACATGGCGATTGAAGGGCTTGAGGCTGAGAAAAAGCCCCACGCCCACCTCGCCCAGCGCAATGGCGCTGCGCAGCGCGCCCAGCCCTTCCGAACCCACATGCAGGATTTCCTTGGCGTAAATCGGCAGCAGGGCCACCGCGCCGCCCAGCAGCACGGCAAACAGATCCAGCGAGATGCTGCCCAGGATGATGGGACGGTTGCGGATGAAATCGAGTCCCAGGGCGAATCGCCGCCACATGCTACTGGAATTTACTGCGCCTTCGTCCCGTTCGCTTCGTTCGCCCGCATGCTGGGTCTGGACGTAGGTCAGCAACAGGACGCCCAGGAAAAAGCACAGGGCGCATACCGCGTAGGCGCAGACACCGCCGCCCAGGGCGTACAGCAGGCCGCCGAGCAGCGGCCCGCCGATGCTGGCGGCGCGCATCAACATGCCGTTGGCGGCAATGGCCTGCGCCAGTTGTTCGCGCGGCACGATCTGCGGCAGGAGACTTTGCACCGCCGGGCCGGAAAAGGCGCGCGACGCGCCAAACAGGAGCAGCGTCAGGTAGATTCCCGTGACAGAACCCTGGGTTTGCCCGGATATCCACCACAAGGCGCAGGCGCACAGCAGGGCGACGCCCCAGCTCGCCATCAGGATGGGCTTGCGCGCGCGGCGATCCATCAGATCGCCCGCCGGCATGAGCAGGAACAGCATGGGCAGGAACTGCGCCAATCCCACATAGGCCAGCGCCAGCGCGTCATGGGTCAATTCATACACCTGCCAGGCCACCACCACCGCCTGGATCTGCGTGGCAAACATCCCCGCCAGCCGCGCCAACAGGAACGCCCGGAAACCGCGATTGCGATAAGGCCCGGCGGGAAAGGCGCGAAGGATGTTTTTGGCAGGCGACATGAAAGGGACGGAAGATAAGGAAACAACGAAAAGTGGAACTCTACTTTTGCCGGTTCAAATGGCAAAACGAACAGGCAAAGTGGGTGCGATAGTAAAAGTGGAAGATGCTATGTTGATAATTCATCCCGGACGGAGCGCCGCCGCTTGCCAACGCGCCGTGCCGCCCTCTCCCCCAAAGGAATGGGGGAGAGGGGACGGCAAGCGGTGGCGCTGCGTTGGGTTTCGCCACTTTTCATTGCACCCCGTTCTGACGAGGCAGGAGCGATCCTCTGTCTTCTGCCCTCAGTCCTCTGAATCGCTGAACGGATGGTGTCGCAGGATGGTTTCGGCGCGTTCTGGGCCGGTGGAGATGATGGCGATTGGCGTCTGGCAGAGTTCTTCCAGGCGGGTCAGGTAGGCGCGGGCGTTTTGCGGGAGGTCTTCCCAGCGTTGGAGGCCGTTGGTGTGTTCCTTCCAGCCGGGCAGGGTCTCGAAAACGGGTTCGCAGCGCGCCACCTCGTCCGCGCCGATGGGCAGGAGGTCGATGTGTTGGCCATCCAGCCGGTAGCCGGTGCAGATGTCCAGCGTCTCCAGGCCATCCAGCACGTCGAGCTTGGTGACGCACAACCCCGACAGGCCATTGATCAGGGCGGAACGGCGCAGCAAGGCCGCGTCGAACCAGCCGCAACGCCGCGCCCTGCCGGTGACGGTGCCGAACTCCCGGCCTTTTTTCGACATCTGATATCCAGGCGTCCCCTCCGTCGCAATATCCAGTTCCGAAGGAAAAGGACCGCCGCCCACGCGGGTGCAATACGCCTTGGTAATGCCCAGAACATAATGCAGCATGCCGGGGCCGATGCCGGAACCCGCCGCCGCCTGTCCCGCCACGCAATTGCTGGAAGTGACGAACGGATAAGTGCCGTGATCGATGTCGAGCAGCGCCCCCTGCGCCCCTTCAAAGAGCAGGTTTTGTCCCTTGCGATGCGCGGCATGGAGCGCCGCCGATACATCCGTTACCAACGGCTTGATGCGCTCGCCGTCGGCAAGCGCTCCTTCCAGCGTCTCTGCATACTCCACCGCCTTGGCGTCCAGGTAGCGGGTGAGCGTGAAATTGTGGTAATCCAGTACTTCCGCCAGTTTTTCGGCAAAGCGCTTGCGATCGAAAAGGTCATAGACCCGAAGCCCGCGCCGCGCCACCTTGTCTTCATAGGCGGGGCCAATGCCCTTGCCGGTGGTGCCGATCTTGGCCTTCGGGTCGCGCCGGGCTTCCCGCGCCTGATCGAGCGCCGCGTGATAGGGCAGGATCAGCGGGCAGCCGGGACTGATGCCCAGACGCCCCAAGACCTCGATGCCGCCCTCTTCCAGCGCGTCGATTTCCTTTAGCAGATGCCGGATGTCCAGCACCACGCCATTGCCGATATAGCAGCGCACGCCGGGACGAACGATGCCGGAAGGCACGAGATTCAGCTTGTATTCGCGCCGCGCCGCGCCATAGCCGACCACCAGCGTGTGCCCGGCGTTGTGCCCGCCCTGGAAGCGCACCACGCCCGCCGCGCTGTCGGTCAGCCAGTCGACGATCTTGCCCTTTCCCTCGTCGCCCCATTGGGTGCCGACGACTACCACATTCCTGGCCATGTCCTTAATCCTTCGTCATGAGTATTGTCCAGCCGCCGTCTTGTCGCACAAGCCGGCGGCCACCCTGTGCCGCATCCTCCTCGCCGGGCAGGCGTTCCAGCACGCATTCGCCCGCGTCGCGCAAACGCCGGATGGCCGCCGCGAGTTCTGCGTCCTCGCCCGCGTGGGGCGCGCAAATGGCCGCTTGCGCCGCAACCGGCGGCAAGAGGCGCACCAGTTCGCGCAAATCCAGGGAAAACCCCGTTGCCGGACGCGCCCGGCCAAAACTCGCGCCCACGCCATCGTAGCGTCCGCCCAGCGCCACCGCCGCCGGATGTCCGGGCGCGTAGGCGGCAAAGACCGCGCCATTGTGATAGTGGTAGCCGCGCAGATCGGCCAGATCGAGGGAAACCGGGACCTCGGGCACGGCCTTTGCCAGACGCGCCAGCGTTTCCAGCGCGGCGTCGATTTCCGGCAGCCGGGGCAAGCGCGCGCGCGCCTTTGCCAGCACCGTCTCCGGCTCGCCGTACAGCTGCGGCAGCGCCATGAGCGCCGCGCCGAATGGGGCGCTCTCCTTGGGCAATCCGGCGCAAAAGGCGGCAAGCCCCGGCACATCCTTGTTTTGCAGCAGGCCAAACAGGGGTTCCTCCGCATCCGCCGCAATCTTCGCGGCGCGAAAGAGCGCGCGAAAAAGGCCGACATGCCCCAGATCCACCCGGCAATCCGGCAGCACGGCGCACTGCAACGCCTCGATGAGCAGGCGCAGGATTTCGATATCCGCCTCCACGCCCGCGTAGCCGTAGATTTCCGCGCCTATCTGCAAGGGTTCGCGGCTGGAAAGCAGGCTTTCTGGACGCGCGCGCAGGACGCTGCCGCAATAACAGAGGCGGGTGACGCCTTCCTGATTCAGAAGATGCGCGTCGATGCGCGCCACCTGCGGCGTCATGTCGGCGCGCACGCCCAGCGTGCGCCCGGAAAAGGCGTCGGCGAGCTTGCAGGTGCATAGCGACAGGTCTTGTCCCGCGCCGGTCAGGAGCGATTCCAGATATTCCACCAGCGGCGGCATCACCAGCGCGAACCCGTGCCGGGCAAAGCCATCCAGTATCCGCCGCCGCATCGCCTCGATGCGCGCCGCCTCCCACGGCAGGGCGTCCGCCAGATGTTCGGGCAGCAGCCAGTTCATCGAAACACCAGCGACAGGACAAACCACAACGTCAGCCCCAGCAGCATGGAAGACAGGCCGAGAAAGCGAATCTGCCCGTCGGAAAGCTGCGCCAGCCGCCGGAACGCCTCGCGCCAGACGGCGGGCGCGGCAAAGGGCATCAGCCCCTCGATCACCAGCATCAGGGCAAAGGCGAGCAGCAGGCTCTGCGTCATCGGGCGTTCTTCAGGTAGCGGAAGAATTCGGAATTGGGTTCCACCACCAGCACATCCTGCTTGCTCTTGAAGGTCTCGCGATAGGCTTCCATGCTGCGATAGAAGGCATAGAACTCCGGATCGCGGCTGAAAGCCTTCGCGTAAATGGCGGCAGCCTGGGCATCGCCCTCGCCCTTGATTTTCTGCGCGGCGTTGTATGCCTGCGCCAGCAGTTCCACGCGCTTGCGATCCGCAATCGCGCGCGTGGTTTCGTATTGCTTCGCGCCTTCGGCGCGCAGCTGGTTGGCCACCTGCTTTCTTTCGGAACGCATGCGCTCATAGACACTGTCCGCGACATTGTTCGGCAGTTCCACCCGCTTCAAGCGCACATCCAACACCTGTACGCCGATTTTCTGCGCGTCCTCGTTGGCCTTGGCGCGCATGCCGTCCATGATTTTCTGGCGCTCGTCGGAAATCACCTGCCGCACCGTGCGCGTGCCGAATTCGGCACGCAAACCGGCGTTGATGGTCTGCATCAGGCGGGTGCTGGCGCGGGATTCATCGCCGCCCACGGAAACGTAATACAGTTCGGGATCGACGATGCGCCACTTGACATAGGAATCGACCTGCACATTCTTCTTTTCCGAAGTGATGAACAGTTCCGGTTCCTGGCTGTCGATGGTCAATACCCGTTTGTCGAAAACGCGCACATTCTGGATCAACGGCCATTTGAAATGCAGCCCCGGCTCGGTGATCGTCCGCTTGACTTCCCCCATCTGGAACAACAGGGCGTAATGACGCTGATCCACGGTGAAGAACACCATGTAGGCCAGCGCCAGAAGGCCGGCCAGGATGAGCGGCACGACATGCAAAAGGTTTTTTTTCATCAGCGCGCCTCCCGTTCACGACTCAGCTCGCCACGGGCAACGCCACTTCCCGCGGCGGGCGATCTGGTGGTTTCCTCCGGCCGCTGCGGCGACGAGGCGGCGCTGCCCGCACCGCCGTTCGCGCCACGCGCCAGCGTGCCGCCCGCTCCCGCCTGCATCAACTGATCCAGCGGCAGGTACAGGAGGTTGCCCTGTCCCTTGGCATCGACCATCACCTTGCTGGTGTTGGCGTAGACCTGTTGCAGGGTTTCCAGGTACAGGCGTTGCCGGGTGACGCCCGGCGCCTTGGCGTATTCGGTGAGCACCTGGGAAAAGCGGCTGGCGTCGCCTGTCGCGGTTTCGATCATGCGCTCCTTGTACGCGCTCGCTTCTTCCAGGATGACCGCCGCCTGGCCTTCGGCCTTGGGCACCACGTCGTTGTAGTACGCCTGGCCTTCGTTTTCCTGGCGAGTCTTGTCCTGCACCGCCTTCACCGCGTCCTCGAACGCCGCCTGCACCTGTTCGGGCGGCTGGGCGTTTTGCATGGTGACCTTGGAAATCTCTATGCCCGTCTCGTAACGGTCGAGGATTTCCTGCATCAGACTGCTGACCTGCTCGGTAACCCCGGTGCGTTCCTCGTTGATGACCACGTCCATCGTCCGCTTCCCCACCACTTCGCGCACCGCTGTTTCCGCCACCTGCATCACCGCCGCGTCCGGATCGCGATTCTTGAACTGGTAGAAGAACGCGTCCTTGATCCGGTACTGCACGGCAAACTGGATGTCGATGATGTTCTCGTCGCTGGTGAGCATCAACGATTCCTTCAATTCCTTGTTGTTCTTGTTCCTCGCGTCGCCGCGATAGCCGATGGTCAGCGAGCGCACCTCCGACACATTGACGATTTCATGCGTGGCGAACGGATAGGGCAGCCGCCATTGCAGGCCGGGCTGCGTGGTTTCCACGTACTTGCCGAAACGCAGCACCAGCCCGCGCTGCGAGGCATCGACGATATAGATGCCGGAAGCCGCCCACACCACGAAGGCCAGTCCCAGCACGATGGAAATCAAGAGGCGCGGGTCCATCCTCGGCGCATCGTCCCCTTCACCGCCATCGCCGCCGCCATTATTGTTGCGCCGTTTTTCCTTCCCCTTGTCGCTGGAAGGAAAGCCGAGCCAATCCTTCAGGTCGCTCCAGAGTTCATCGAAATCGGGCGGATTGGACGGACGACGCCCTCCGCCGTTATTGCCCCATTGCGGGTCGTTCGTGGACATGAAAATGCCGACTAAGCCAGAGAGAATCATGTATGGATTTTTCCGTCAGAAACTTCAAGATTCATAAGACGCGCCCGGAAAGGATGCACCCGGCAGGGATGCGCCCGGCAGGGACGCTCCCGGCAGGGACGCACCGGGACGCAACCGGTCTTGCGCGCATTCGCCCAACGCCGCGCGCAGCAAGGGCAAACCCGCGCCCGTGCGCGCGCTCAATTTGACGCAGCGGATTCTACCATAGTCATCCCGCTCCACCGCGGGAAGAACACCCGTCAAATCCACCTTGTTCCAGATGAGCATCTGCGGCACCGCGCCCGCGCCGATTTCGGCAAGCACCCGGTCGACCTCCGCGCGCTGCTCACTGCGCGCGGCGCTGGCGCCATCGACCACATGCAGCAGCAAATCCGCCTTTGTCGTCGCTTCCAGCGTTGCCTGGAACGCCGCCACCAGGGAATGCGGCAGGTCGCGGATGAAGCCCACGGTATCGGAAAGCACCACGTTGCCCGCGCCTTCCAGCCAGAGCTTGCGCGAAGTGGCGTCCAGCGTGGCGAACAGTTGATCCGCCGCATAGACCTTGGCATGGGTCAACGCGTTGAACAGGGTGGATTTGCCCGCGTTGGTATAGCCCACCAGGGAAACATTCAGCGTCTCGCCGCTTGCGCGCGCCTTCCTTTGCACCCCGCGCTGACGGGAAAGGCGTGCCATGCGCTCTTTCAAGGTCTTGACGCGCTTACCCAGCAGGCGGCGGTCGGTTTCCAGTTGCTTTTCCCCCGGCCCGCGCAGGCCGATGCCGCCGCGTTGCCGTTCCAGGTGCGTCCAGCCGCGCACCAGGCGGGTGGAAAGGTATTCCAGTTGCGCCAGTTCCACCTGCAATTTCCCTTCGGCGCTCTGCGCGCGCAGGGCGAAGATATCCAGGATCAGGCTGGTGCGGTCGATTACCCGGCATTCCAGCAAACGCTCCAGATTCCGCAACTGCACCGGCGAGAGATCGTGGTTGAAGACGACCAGATCGGCGCCCACGGCGGCGCGCGTCGCCGCGATTTCCTCCACCTTGCCCTTGCCGGCAAAGGTGCGCGCGTCCGGACTCTGGCGGCGGCCGCTCACCTCGGCGCACACCGTGCCGCCCGCCGATTCGGTGAGCAGGCGCAGTTCCTCCAGACGCTCGGCAATATCCGCTTCGCCAAAATCGAGCTGCACCAACACAGCCCGATCACCGGGGGCGGCTCGCTCAAACATGCAAGGAAAGCGACGGTTCCACGCAGGCCTATTCTTCTTCGACGCCCTGCGCCTCGACCTGCGCCAGCGTCACCGAACGCGCGGGAACCACCGTGGAAATGGCGTGTTTATAGACCATCTGGGTGACGGTGTTCTTCAAGAGCACGACATACTGATCGAACGACTCGATCTGTCCTTGCAGCTTGATGCCATTGACCAGATAGATGGAAACGGGAACATGCTCCCGCCGCAAGGCGTTGAGAAACGGATCTTGCAAAAGTTGCCCCTTGTTGCTCATGGACGGACTCCGTGTTGTTGTTATGGAAAAAAGCGAAGGGGGAATTTAACCCGATTCCGCGAGCGAACGCCAGCGGGAAATCGCAAACGGGCGCAATTAAAGTGGAGGGCGGAAGACAGAGGACAGAGCGCTCGCTACGCTCGCTTTGTGGTCTGCGCGCAGTAGTAGTCTGTTGGCGCGGCGCGGGTCTTCTGATTACCGCGTACAGACGACAAAGGCCGCACCAGCGGCCGCTCTGTCTTCTGTCCTCTGTCCTCCGAACCCGGCTTCCGTCAAGGAAGCCGGGGTTTGCGCGCGCCGGGATCAGGCGGCGGCGCTCAGGTTGGAGAGCACGACGCTGGGACGCAGCTTGGGCAGCAGTTTTTGCAGTCCGCGTCGGGTCTTGGTGTTGATCACCAGCGGCGCGCGCAGATTCGCGCCCACGCCGACGGTCGCGCCGTTTTCCTGTTTGAAGAGGATCATCAGCACCACCACATCGCCGACGTCGGCCGGGCTGGCAAGCCCCAGTTGCACGGTTTCCGCGTCGCTCAGTTCCAATTCGTAGGTAAAACCCAACGCAGCGGGTTCGATGATCTGGAAGGCCACATGCGGCGAATCCAGGGATTGCAGGGTAAAGCTCACCGGCTGCTGCCCGACGTTGGTTTCATGAATCAACATGAAGCGCTTGTCGTTCTCGAAGCTCACCAGCCCTTGCGGGAACTCGATGATCTGCGCCGGATCCACTTCCACACTGCCAAACAAAAAAGTTTCGACCTTCATTGCACCTCTCCTTGATTGATGAATGACACAACATTCGCAATATATAAGAAAAGCGGCAAAAGTGAAAACCCACATAAAGGGGAAACGCCCAAAAGTGAACCCCCAATTTTTGACGGGTGCAATCTAAAGCGGAGGGGAAACCGTCCAGACGAAGCGCCGCCGCGCACAGGAAGCGTCCCGAAGGGACGCGATTTCGATAACCCCCGGCGTCAGCCGGGGGGAACATGGCCTCAAGATCAGGTAGCCCCAACGGGGCGTTACGTCGTGCAGTTGCATCGGCACATGCGTCGTTTCCGGC
>JAITEO010000316.1 GCA_031281985.1 Zoogloeaceae bacterium
AAGACGGCTGGCGGGATCGCGTCTCCCGTTTCCTCATCGCCTTGCCGCTCGTGATTTTCTCCGGCAGTTTCCTGTACGTCCTATTCCTCATTTCCCGACAACCCTAACGCTTCCATCCCGCCCGCGCCAGCACAAGGTGCGTCGAAACGTCGCCCTCTTGCCCTGCAGCGTTCCACGCGCGAGCGGGAATGAACACGTTCGACTACAGAACCAGGTCAGCATCGCTCCGCGTTCCCCACGTGAGTGGGGATAAACCCCTTCTTCTTTCCATCGCGCAAGGTCATTGAGCGCCTTTTTTCTACAGTCCAGAGCAGACTGGCGGTTCTGCCCCTTGCGACATAGGGAGGATCAAACCCAAAAGACTTTATCCGGATGTTTGATTTGCACGCGGTATCCACACACGGTATCCGCTATTGACCGCCTATCGCGCAAAACATATAGTAGGCGGCTCCTTGCACTTTTGTCATAAAATCGCCATGAAAAACCTATTGTGTGTGCTATTGCGTATTCTTTGTCGCGTTCTTTTTCGCGTGCGCATAAAAAATGTGCTGGAGGACGCGCCGCCCGATGATTTGTCGGTGCGGCCCCTGTTGGTGATTGCCAATCATCAGTCCTTGCTCGATGGCGTGCTGCTTGGTCTTTTCCTGCCCATCGAGCGTCCTATGTTCGTGGTGTATAGCGGGGCGAGGAAGTATCTGTTGTTTCGCATCATCTTGTGGCTTTCCGATTATCTGACGGTCGATACCGCCAATCCCATGACCATGAAAAAGGTGCTGCGCATTCTGGAGGCGGGGCGGCCGGTGGTGATTTTTCCGGAAGGGCGGCTGACCACGACCGGCAGCATGATGAAGGTGTATGAAGGCCCGGCCTTCGTGGCGGCGAAGACCGGCGCGCACATCTTGCCGGTGCGTCTGGATGGTCCGGCACGCAGTTATTTTTCCCGCCTGAACCGCCAGCCGCGCCGTCTTTTTCCGCGCATCACCCTGAATGTGTTGCCGCTCACCGCCTTGCCCATGCCGGAAGCGCCCACCGCCAAATTGCGGCGGCGCAAGGCGGGGGAAGAAATGCGCAAGCTGATGCAAAAGATGAGTTGCGCGGCGCAGTACAACCAGACGCTCTACGGTAGCCTGTGCGACGCCGTCAAGCTGCATGGCCGCTCGCGCCGGGTGATGGAAGACGTGAAGCAGATCGAATACAGCTACCAGGACGTGCTGAAGATGAGCCTGATGCTGGGACGCCTGGCCGGACGCCTGACCCGTCCCGGCGAACGGGTGGGCTTGCTGTTGCCCAACATGACGCCGACCATCGCGCTCTTCCTGGGGATTTCCGCCTTGAAGCGCGTGCCCGCCATGCTGAATTACACGGCGGGCACGGATGGCATGCAGGCCGCCTGCGACGCCGCCCAGATCCGCACCCTCATCACCTCGCGCGCCTTTGTCGAGCAGGCGAAGCTGGAAGCCAAACTTTCCGCCCTGCAGGGCGTCGAGCGCATCGTCCATCTGGAAGACCTGCGCGCAGAAGCGACGCTTTTCGACAAGCTCTGGTTGATGCTCTACGCCCTGTGGTTTCCCAGGAGCGTGGAAATCCCCGCATCGCCGGAGGATACGGCAGTGGTGTTGTTTACTTCCGGCTCGGAGGGCAAGCCCAAGGGCGTGGCCCTGCCGCATCGGGCGGTGCTGGCCAACATCGCCCAAATCCGCGCCATCATCGATTTTTCCATCGAAGACCGAGTGCTGAACGTGCTGCCGATCTTCCATGCCTTTGGCCTGACGGCGGGGACGCTGTTGCCGCTCTTATCTGGCGCGAGCCTGTTTCTCTATCCTTCGCCCTTGCATTACCGGGTGATTCCCGAACTCGCCTACGATCGGGGATGCACGGTGCTGTTCGGCACCAGCGCCTTCCTGGGCAATTACGCCCGGTTCGCGCATCCTTATGATTTCTATCGCCTGCGCTATGTGGTCGCGGGCGCGGAAAAACTCTCGGAAGCGGTGCGTGACGCCTGGTTCGAGAAATTCGGCCTGCGCATCCTCGAAGGCTATGGCACGACGGAAACCGCGCCAGTATTGGCGGTCAATACGCCGATGGCCTTCAAAAGCGGCACGGTCGGGCAATTGCTGCCGGGGCTGGAATACCGTCTGCAAACCGTACCCGGCATCGAGCGCGGCGGCATTTTGCATGTGCGCGGCCCCAGCGTGATGAACGGTTATCTGAAGGCGGATCAGCCGGGCGTGCTGCTGCCGACGGCTTCGGAAATCGGCCCCGGCTGGCACGATACCGGCGACGTGGTGGAAATCGACGCCGACGGCTTCGTGCACATCCTTGGCCGGGTCAAGCGTTTTGCCAAGGTGGCGGGCGAGATGGTCAATCTGGAAGCCGTGGAAAAACTGGCGCTGGCCGCCTCGCAAAACGCGCTGCATGCCGTCAGTTCCTGTCCCGATGAAAGCAAGGGCGAGCGCCTGATTCTCTTTACCACCGA
Organism: Zoogloeaceae bacterium; assembly: GCA_031281985.1. Classification (GTDB taxonomy): domain Bacteria; phylum Pseudomonadota; class Gammaproteobacteria; order Burkholderiales; family Rhodocyclaceae; genus Azovibrio. The sequence goes on from JAITEO010000316.1 coordinate 2,477, forward strand.
CGCACAGCTCAAGCGCGCCGACCTGCAAGCCAGCGCCCGCGCCCTGGGATTGCCGGAACTGTGCGTGCCCAAAACCATCATCTGTGTGCCCGCCCTGCCCCTCCTGGGCACGGGCAAGGTGGATTACGTGCAACTGAAACGCATGGCGGAAGAAGCGTAGATGCGCCCTGCCCTGCTGCGCCTCGTCCGCCGCCTTGCCCGGATCTGCGGCCTTGCCGGCCACTGCCGCGCGGGATTGCCGGAAGCGTTGCAGGCCAGTCCCTGGCTGAACGGTGTCTGGCGGGATCTGGAGCCACAGGCGGTGTGGGATTGCCACGCGCATCTGGCGGGACTGGGCGACGGCGCGAACAGCGGCATCCAGGTCGCGCGCAGGCTCTCCAGCCCTTTGCATCCGATACTGTTCGCGCAGTATCTTTCCTATATCAACGCCGCCTGTCTGGAAGACTTTATCGGCCCGGTGGATGAAAACTACGTGCAGCGCCTGCTGGGACAAATGCGGGACCTGCCCTCCGGCGTCAAGCTGATGCTGCTGGCCTTCGACCATTTCCACGACGATTCCGGCCATCCGCAGCCGGAAGCCAGCACCTTCCATGTGCCGGACGCCTACGCCCGCAGGCTGGCGGCAGCGTATCCGCAGTTCTTCGAGTGGGTGGCCTCCATCCATCCCTATCGTCCAGACGCCGTCGACCGGCTGGAAGAAGCCGCCGCGAGCGGCGCGCGCGCCGTGAAGTGGCTGCCCGCCGCGCAGAACATCGACCCGGTGGATGCGCGTTGCCGCGTCTTCTACGCCGCCCTCGCCCGCCTGGATTTGCCGCTCATCATTCATTGCGGCAAGGAGCAGGCGGTGCATAACGACAAGCTGCACTACGGCAACCCGCTCTTGCTGCGTCCGGCGCTGGAAGCCGGCGCGCGCGTGGTGGTCGCGCATTGCGCCAGTTTTGGCGAGGACGCCGACCTCGACGATGGCGGACGAACCCGTAAATCCAGTTTTCATCTCTTTGCCCGTCTCATGGAGGATGCGGCGTGGAAGGGACGGCTGTTTGGCGACATTTCCGCCATCACGCTCCGAAACCGCAAGCCGGAAATCCTGAAGACCCTGCTGCAAAGAGAGGACTGGCACGCGCGCCTCCTGAACGGCTCCGACTATCCCCTGCCTGGCATCCTGCCCATCATCTCTCCCGCCTCCCTGGCGCGCGCGGGATTGCTGCCCGAAGGAGCCGTCGCCGATCTGAAGACCCTGCGCGCGTACAATCCCCTGTATTTCGACCTCGCCCTGAAACGCAACCTGAACTGGCAAGGCGCGCGTTTTTCGCCGCAGGTGTTTACCACGCGCTCCTTTTTCTGCAAACCCCCCGCATGAACCCGCCCGATACCGACATGAACGCCGCCGACGCGCACGCGCCGCAAGCGGAAGAACGCGGCCGGCATTCCCAGTTTGGCCTGTTGCGCGCGCGCCGCTTCGGCCCCTTGTTCGTCACCCAGTTCTGCGGCGCGTTCAATGACAACATCTTCAAAAGCGCGCTGACCGTCCTGTTTGCCTTTCACGCGGCGAAGTGGACGAGTCTGCAAACGGAAGTGCTGACCAATCTTGCGATGGCGCTGTTCATCCTGCCCTTTTTCCTGTTTTCCGCCGTGGCGGGAAACCTTGCCGACAAATATGACAAGGCGCGGCTGGCGCGGCTGACCAAGATTCTGGAAATCGTCATCATCCTGATCGGGATGCTGGGCTTTTTCCTGGAAAGCCTGGGCCTCCTGTTGTCCGCCCTCTTCCTGCTCGGCCTGCAATCCACCTTCTTTGGCCCCTTGAAATACGCCATCCTGCCGCAGCATCTCGCGGCGGACGAACTGGTCGGCGGCAACGCGCTGGTGGAGGCCGGCACCTTTGTCTCCATCCTGCTCGGCACACTCTCCGGCAGCCTGCTCGCGGGTTTGCCCAGCGGCGGCACGGCCTGGATCAGCGGCGTGAGCCTGGTCATCGCTTTTGTGGGCTATCTCGCCAGTTGCCGCATTCCTCCCGCGCCCGCCTCCGCGCCGGAACTCGTCATCCGCCTCAACCCCGTGCGCGAGACTTGGCGCTGCATCCAGTTTTCGCGCGTAAACCGTTCGGTTTTTCTTTCCATCCTCGGCATTTCCTGGTTCTGGCTCTATGGTTCCATTTTCCTGGCGCAGCTTCCCATTTATACCAAGAACGTGCTGGGCGGCGACAGCGGCACGATCGCGCTATTGCTGGCGGTATTTTCCGTGGGCATCGGCGGCGGCTCGCTGCTTTGCGAAAAACTTTCCCGGCACCGGCTGGAACCCGGCCTGGTTCCCTTCGGCGCGTTCGGCCTGACGCTCTTCGGCCTCGACTTCGCCTGGGCCTCGCCCGCCACGCTTGCCGCCGCTGCCGCCCCGCTTCCCCTGGTCGAACTGCTCGCCCGCCCCAACACCTGGCGCTTGCTGGCCGACCTGCTGCTTCTGGGCGCATGCGGCGGCATCTACTGCGTACCGCTGTACGCGCTGGTGCAACAACGCAGCGATACCGCCTGCCGCGCCCGCGTCATCGCCGCCAACAACATCCTGAATTCGCTGTTCATGGTCATCGGCGCGCTCCTTGCCGCGCTCCTCCTGAAACACGGCCACAGCATGCCCACCCTCTTCGCGCTGACCGCCAGCATCAACTTGCTGGTGGCAATCTACATCTTCAGCCTCGTGCCGGAATTCATCCTGCGGGCGATCGGAAGGCGGGGATCAGCGTTTCAGAAGACAGAAGACTGAGGACAAAAGACAGAGCGCTCGCTCCGCTCGCTTTGTGGTCTGTGGGCAGTGAAACCTTTTGACGCCTCCCGACCAAAGAAAAGAGAAAGGCAAACGGAATCATTCGACGCGCAGGGTTTCCCGTCGCGCCTTGATTTGCCACAAAGTCTCGAATGCTTCCGGCAACTCCGGGTAGGAAAGGAAACTCCCTCCCTCCTGGCTGAACTGCAAGCCTTCATTCCGGTCATACCAGCCATATTGGGTCATCGTGGAAACCACATGGCATTCTCCGTTCCACCAGAGCGGGAAAATGATCGATTCAAATTCCCATGTCCAAGGGTCGCCATATCCGTACTGATATCCAATGCGTTCTTCCTCGCTCGCGTTTTCCGGAATGGGACACAGCGGCGGCGGAAAGTCGTCCCGCGCGTTCTCATCGTTACGGGGAACGACGGCATTCAGGGCTTGTTCCAGGCTTTCCCGAAAATCGCCAGCGATCTGCCCGGCATCGTCTTCCAGCCGATAACGGTAAAACACCCGTAATTCAAGCTGCGAAGTCTCGTCCAGATCGGGGAATTGAATTCCGTGTGGGAAGGGGCGCAGAAGCCTTACTCTGTCCAGCCCCGTTCGACCATACACGAGTGCCGCATAGAGCTTTCCCCGGAGGCGAATCCAATACGCCCGGGTATTTACGCCGGACCCGCGCGTACAGATGGTGAAGAGTTCCAGGTATTCGCCATCGGACTTTTTTTCGAACCCTTCCTTCTGGCGACGCCAAACCGTATGGTCTGTACAGTAACCGCTCCCGCCGTCGTAAAAGACGTAGACCAGATCACGCTGACCGTTGCCATCCAGATCGAACAGGGCGTATTCGCTGCTTGACCAGAACAGGCCGCCACATTTTCGCTCCGGACAAAAAAAACCCTGCAGGGCGCGCCATTCGTCCTGGGTAATGTCTTCCGGACGCTCGTTCAAGGCGAGCCACTCCTTCAGGGAAATGCTTTCAGGATGATCCTCCGGGTTCTTGACCGCATGGAAAGTCAATTCCACGCTCAGGCGCTCCAGTACCCTTTCAAGCGCGAATTCCGTATCCACCACGCGCTCGGCCTCCACCATGCGCCCCAAATCCAGACGCGCCACACGATCCGTGGCGTCGGGTTCGGCAAGGACGCAAGCCGCAAAGGAAACAAGCGCACCCGCAAGAACAAATTTCGGGAACATGGGTTCTCCAGGAAAAAAAGGGGCAAATCATGCGGAAGGGAAAACTCATCATACCAGAGGACTAAAGTTTCAGAGCGTTCGCTACGCTCACTGGGTGCGATTAAAAGTGGAGGATGCCAAAGTGATATTTGCACCCGTTTATCTGGGTGCACGCCAAAGTTTTCCGCCAACCGTATCGAAATCAACCACGCTCCCTCGCTCTTTTTTCGAGCGCGCTCGCATTTGAAAATCCGGGAGCGTCCCGAAGGGACGCAATTTTGATAACCCCCGGCGTCAGCCGGGGGCGTGACGGCCCATCCCACCCTGGATAGCCCCAACGGGGCGTTACCCGCAGCGGCAGCATGGGAAAAACCATTCGTTGCGCTCGAATACGAAAAACGATTGCGATGGCGGCTCTGCCGAAAACGACGCATGTGCCGATGCAACTGCACGATGTAACGCCCCGTTG
>JAITEO010000319.1 GCA_031281985.1 Zoogloeaceae bacterium
AATGGCCGAGTTCGGGGGTCACGGGGCGGACGCGGGCTCCGGACGCTTCCGCATGGCGATGGCCCGGGCCGGACAGGCCGCGGGGCAATCGCCGCAACGGTCACACATCCGCAAAAAACGGGCTTCGCTCACCGCCCGGGGCGGGCGCAAGACTCCGGCAAGCCGCGGACGACCACGCAGGAAGGCACGGCGGCCCAGGTCCATCGTTTCTCCTCCGACGAGTCGATCGTCGGGATGGTAGACATGTCGTGGGCCGGCGGCAACAGCGGACCGACGGCAGACCGGGTGGAACTGCTGCAGTCCGGGGGTTCAGGCATCCGGCGCTGTGCGCGCAAGATTGACGACCGTTGGACTGCGCTTCGCTGGTCCAACCTACGGGATCTACGAACTGAAATTCAAAGCCAGTGCGCCACCGGCTGCGTCAGGAATTCTTCCGGCGCGATGCCGTCGCCGCCGACGAGCAGGCTCCTTTGCGGCGCGAAGGCTTGTCTGAAAGCCTGCAAACCCGCGTGAGCGCGCGGCGCGCGGCCGCTTTTCACTTCGATGGCGCAAAGTCCGCGCGCGGTCCGGACGACGAAATCCACTTCCTGGTTGCGTTCGCGCCAGTAATACAAGGAACATTCGCCGCGTTGCGCCGCGCAAGCCAGATGCGCACCGACGGCGGATTCCACCAGCCGTCCCCAGAACTCGGGGTCGGCCCGCGCCTCGGTCGGCGCGCCGCCGCAAGCCGACGTCATCAGCGCGGTGTTGAGCACCTGCAGTTTGGGGCTGGAACTCCGGCTCCTCGCCGCGTCCCCGGCATATTTGGGCAAGCCGCGGACCATGCCCGCGCCGGCCAGCAATTCCAGGTAGTGCGCAAGCGTCGTGGTGTTGCCGGCGTCCTGCAACTGGCCCAGCATCTTGGTGTAGGAGAGTATCTGTCCGGAATAGCGGCAGGCCAGCTCGAAGAGCCGGCGCAGCAGCGCGGGCTTGTCTACGCGGGAAAGCAGGAGCACGTCGCGCGAAATCGAGGTTTCGATCAGGCTGTCGAGGATGTAGCGCGACCAGCGGAGCGGCTCGCCGATCAGCGGCGCCGCCCCCGGATAGCCGCCGTAGAACAGGTATTCGTCCAGCGACCAGCCAAAAGCCGCGCGCATTTCCGAAAACGACCAGTGCGAGAGGGCGATGATTTCGAAGCGCCCGGCCAGGCTTTCGGTCAGCCCCTGCGCGATCAGCAGGGGCGCGGAGCCGAGCAGCACCGCCTTGAGCGGACGCGCGGCGCGGGTGTCTTCATCCCACAGGCGCTTCACCGTTTCCGACCAGAGCGGGATTTTCTGGATTTCGTCCAGCACCAGCACCGCGCCTGCCGGATCGTGAATGGACAGCCGCGCCGCTTCCCATTGCTGGGCAATCCATTCCACGCCGCGCAAGGTCGGCTCGTCCGCGCTCGCGTAGCGTACCGGCAGGGGCAGATCGGCCGTCGCCTGCTGCACCAGTGTCGACTTGCCCACCTGTCGCGGCCCCGCCACGACCTGAATGAAACGGCGCGGCTCCGTCAAGCGGGCCGACAACACCGCCGCTTGCGGGCGCCGGAAGGGGATTTCGTTTTTACTCACCATATTGAGTAATTTTACTCAATATGGTGAGCATTTCAATCAGGGGCAGGGGCAGGGGACGGGAGACAGAGGACAGAGGACAGAAAATTCTTGCGGCGCTTCGCGCCGGAGGGAACGCAAAATCCTGCGTCGTCGCTATCCAGGAATGCGAAATAGTTCGACCTGCAAACCGGGTCCCGGCTTCCGCCGGGACGACGGTATTTAGCAACAGTATTTAGCGACAGTATTTAGCGACAGATTGAGTCAAAACATAAATGTATCTAATATTACGAAGCCGCTAGAGAGCCGGGCTATCGCATCGATGGGTACAGTACGAAGCGCATTCATTCCCAAAACTTCAAATGCGACAGCCCGATGCCGATCTTGTCAGGGAGGATGAGCGCGCATGGCGGAACGACGTAAACGGTACAAGATGGGTATATGGGCGGCCATTTCCACGGGAGGAATGGCCATGCTGGCGGGGGTCGTTGCGTATCATCTGATTGCGGACGCCATGGACACCTCTGCCTTTTGCGTATCCTGCCATTCGATGAGTGTGCCCGAAAGGGAATATCAACGGTCGGTTCACTACCAGAATCCCTCGGGGGTTCGGGCGGAATGCCCGGATTGCCATGTGCCTCGGCAATTCGGCCCCTATGCATGGGCCAAGATCGTGGCGGCACGGGATCTTTGGGGGGCGCTGACCGGCACCATCGACACGCCGGAAAAGTACAACGCCAAGCGGCTCGAACTGGCGCAGCGGGTATGGGCGCGGATGGAATCCGTCGATTCCCGCGAATGCCGCGCCTGTCACACCTTCGACGCGATGAACGTCGCGGCGCAGGTCGCCAACGCCAAGCTCCAGCATTCGAGGGCGATCACCAAGGGCGACACCTGCATCTCATGCCACAAGGGCCTGGTCCACTCGATGCCCGACATGGGACCGCTCACCGAGGTTGCCCGGGCGGAGTTGGCGAAGAGTATCGGCGTCATTCCGGAAAAGACCACCGTGGTGCACCCGTTGACCACCGACGTCTATTTTCTGTCCGCCGACGGCGAGACCCGGGGCGGACGGGTCATGGCGGGAATCGGCCTCGATTACCTGGGCCGCCAGGGCGATCTTGCGCACGTCCGTCTCAAAGGCTGGCGCCAGGAGGGGGTGGATAACGTGCTGTACGCCGAGGCCGGTAAACGGATACTGGTCGGCTCGCTGAACGACGAAGCGCGCGAGGCCCTGGTCATCACGGGCCGCCGGGTCACCGTCGCGGATACGGGCCAGACTTGGGCAGAGGGAACTTTGGAAGGCTGGCTGCCGGTGGCCAACCTGACCGCCAGCGACACCGCGCTGTGGGGTTTTACCTCGGCACTCTACTCGGTCAACTGCGCCATCTGCCACGCCGCGCCGCACGTGAACGAATACGATGCCAACCAGTGGATGGGCCAGTTCAAGGCGATGGTGGAGTCCACCAGCCTGGACAAGGATGAGCGGTCCCTGGTCCAGACCTGGCTGCAATTAAACGCCTCGGATACCGGCGGCCATCACTGAAACGGCTTGGGCAAGGCGAAGCGCGATCCGGGGGTTCCGGAACGCGGCCGGAGCACTGTTGTCAGGATGCAAAAAAGGGGACCGCGAAGGTCCCCATAAAGGAAAAACGCAAGACCGGCGATCAGCCGTTGGCGGGCGGATCGAACGCGGTCACCGGCGGCAGGGGCTGGTCGAACTTCTCGACCTGAACCAGCGCCGAATGCGCCGTACAAGCCTGGCCGAGTTTCGAGGTCGGCACGTCCTGGGTTACCTGGTTGACCGAACCGTACTTGCACAGCGCGCCGGGCTTGCCGGGCTGATCGGGATCGTACCACCCGCCCTCGGCCAGCCGGACGACGCTGGGCAGAAGATCCTCCA
>JAITEO010000010.1 GCA_031281985.1 Zoogloeaceae bacterium
GGACGTCTTCGAGCGGCGTTTGGGCGATGACGTGGATGATCTGGTTGGCGGGCGGCGGCGGGACGTGGATGCAGCCTCCGAAATAGGGGACGAGCAGGAATTCGCGCAAGGCGCTGCCCTCCGCGTCCAGCGGCACGACGAAGCCGGGAATGCGGATATCCTGTCCCTGCATCGCCGGATTGACCGGCGCGTTGTCCCAGGCCTCGCGCATTTTCTTCAATGCCGCCTCGGCGCGCGGGTCGGCGTCCTGGAAACTGTCCAGCTTGAGTCCCGCGAAAATCTCCGCCACATCCCAGTCGGGCGGAATGAGTTCCTCCCAGGTGATTTCCCGATAGGAAGACGCGGCCTGGGCATTACCCCCTTGCCCCGGCAGACGATCGCCCACCTTGTAGGCAGGCGGCGCAGGCGACGCGGGCGGCGGCGCGTCAGAATCGACCTCCGAACCACAAGCGGCAAGCGCCAGCAGCAGGCAGAAACTCCATAGTAAAAAACGATGTCGCATGTTTTTCTCCAAATAAAATCCAACGTAAAACCCGTCCAGTCAGCACGGTTCTCGTAGGGGCGCGCTGCGCGCGCCCGAAAACCATCTCGCCGCATGGATGACCAGCGGGCGCACGCAGTGCGCCCCTACGGGATCGCGCAGATGGGTAGTGGGTTTCCTTGTCTTTCCCCCAAAAAAGGGCTAGCTCCGCTTGCCCTTTTTTGCTGACCAACCCGGCACAAGGCCGAAGGCCGCAGGACAGCCGAAGGCTGGTCTGGCGAAGCCAGATGCGGCAAAGCCGCACAAAAAGTGGTTTTTCACTTTTTGACGTTCTACACGCGCGGCTGCAAGCCATCCGCCAGGGACAGGCGATAGGCGCGCCAGCCGGGGAAGAGGCTGGCGACGAAGCCGGTCGTCCAGATGGCGGACAGGTAGCCCAGGCCGGAAGCGTCCAGCGCCAGCGGTTGAATCTGGATGCCATAGGCGCGCAGGAGCCAGGGCGCGGCCAGGGCGCTGATGAGCGCCAGGAAAACGAAGCCGAGGAACAGTCCCAGCGTGGTCAAGAGCACGCCTTCGGTGGCCAGGAGCAGGAACATGTCGCGCGGACTCGCGCCGTTGGCGCGCAGGATGGCGAGTTCGCGGCGGCGTTCGTTCAGGCTGGCCAGGACGACCGCCATCAGTCCGGTCAATCCCACGGCGGCGGCGAGAAAGGAGACGGCGGCAAGCGCGCGCGCCGCCAGGCCGATGAGTTGCCAGAGTTCATCCAGCGCCACGCCGGGCAGCACCGCCATCAGGGCTTCGTCGCGGTAGGCGTTGATGCGCCGTTGCGCCTGGAACACGGTGGCGCGGCTTTTCAGCCCGATCAAGAGGGCGGTGACGGTTTTCGGCGTGAGGTCGAATTTGCGCGCCATGTCGGCGGGAACGGAAAATCCCGGCACCGGCGCGCCGCCCTGCCAGTCGATATGAATGGCCTCGATGGCGGCAAGGCTGACATGCACGCTGCGATCCACCGGCGTACCCGTTGCCGCCAGCGTGCCGACAATAGAAAAGGGCTTGTCGGCGTGTTCGTTCAACACATGTTCGCCGCTGCCATGCGCCAACACGATGGTATCGCCGACCGAGAGTCCCAATCGCGCCGCCACTTCCGCGCCCAGCACCGCTTCGTAGAGGCCGTCCGTGTCGCCGCTGAAGGCGCGTCCCGCGGCAAAGCGCAGGTTCTCGTTTGCGCCGAAGCGGAAATGGCGGAAATAATCCGGCGTGGTGCCGAGCACGGGAAAGCCCTTGAGCGAATCGCCCATCGCCAGGGGCACCGCCCAGGCGATTGCCGGATCGCGCATGACCCATTGGGCGCTGTCCCAGCCGATGTCGTGCGTTGCCCCGCCGATGCGAAAGACGCTGTAGAGCATGAGCTGCACCGGGCCGGTACGCGCGCCGACCACCAGATCGACGCCCGTGACGGAATGCAGGAAACTGGCGCGCGCGTCGGCGCGCAGCCGCTCGATGCCCAACATCAGGGTAACGGCAAGGGCGATGGAGAGCACGGTAAAGACCAGCGTGCCGCGCCGGTTCCAGGCGCTGTCCGCCGCAAGAAAAAGCAGGGATTTCATTTTGTCTCCTGTTCGGGAGGCGGTATCCGGCAAGCGAAGGCTTGCGCCTCTTCTGTCTTCTGTCCTCCGTCTTCTGTCCTCTGATTCAGGCGCAAGCTGTGCGCAAAGCGTCCGGCCAGGCGCTCGTCGTGGCTGACGAAGAGGAGCGCCGCGCCGCTGGCGGCGCATTCGTGTTGCAGCAGTTCCAGGAAGGCGGCCTGCCGTCCGGCGTCCAGGCTGGAGGTCGGCTCGTCGGCGATGATCAATTCCGGACGCCCCAACAGCGCGCGCGCCACCGCCACCCGCTGTTGCTGGCCGATGGAAAGTTTCATCGCCGCCTGCCGCCACAGGGATTGCTCCATGTCCAGTGCGCCAAGCAGCCGCTCCGCTTCCATGCGCGCGTCGCCGCCCGCCGCTTCCGCCCGCTGCCGCCGTCTCTGAGAAAAGCGGCAGGGCAGGAGGGTGTTGTCCAGCACCGACATCCAGGGGATCAGGTTGAATTGCTGGAAAATGAAGCCGACGTGATCGACGCGAAAACGGTCGCGCCCGCTGGAAGAAAGCGCGCGCAAGTCCTGCCCCAGAAGGCGTATGCTGCCCGCGTCCGGCAGGAGCACGCCCGCCGCCAGATTCAGGAGGGTGCTCTTGCCGCTGCCGCTCTCGCCGCAGAGAAACCAGTGCGCCCCCGCCTCGACGACGAGCGAAAACGCGGCAAGACAGGGCGCGCCCGCCTTCTCCCAGGCAAAGCGCACGTCCTGCATCACCAGCGTGGGCGGCAAGGAGGCGGGGGATGGACTATCCCCCGCCGCCGCTGCCTCGGCGCGATGCCTTACCACGTCAGCGTCCGGTTTTTCGGCGTCAGGGTTGCGCCGCGCTGTCCCCTGGGCGTGGCCGCCTGCACTTTCAGCGTATGCAATCCGGGAAAACTTTGGAACAGACGGATTTCCACGCCGCGCAGGGCTTCCGGATGCGCGCAATGGAATTCCCAGGCGGCGTCCAGATCGGCATGCCCTTCGTCTTCGTCCTCATGTTCATGCGGCGCGCCGTGTTCGTGCTCGTGTTCGTGTTCTGCCGCGTCCTCGGTTTCCCCCAGCAATTCCGCCGTCAGCGCCGAGGATTCCAGCGTCACCTTTTCCAGCTTGCAGCCCGCGGCGGGCGTGGGCGCGAACAGGCGATCCGCCGCGCGCAGCGTCGCGCTCATGCGTTTTGCCTTCTCTTCTTCCGCCGGATTCCCCGGCGCGTGCTCGAACCCCAAGAGATTGTCGAGCGGACTTTCCAGTTGCAGGGAAAGCGTCGCGCCTTCCTGCGCCACATCCA
>JAITEO010000080.1 GCA_031281985.1 Zoogloeaceae bacterium
CAAGAACGAAACACTACAGTAGCGCCCTTGCGGGGTGCAAGCCCTTGCAGGGTGCAGGCCCTCTCCCGCCCCTGACGGGGCACCCTCTCCCCCAAAGGATTGGGGGAGAGGGGACGGCAAGCGGCGGCGCGGCGTTTGGCTCCTCCACTTTTACTTGTCCCTTTTTGCCGCCTTCCCTTTACCAACCCCTGCAAGCGGAGGAAAATGCGAAAAAAAACCGGAACCATTTCTACATCATGGAACAAGCGCCCTCCCCCACACCCTTGCCGGAAAAATCGCAACTGGCCTTGTATTGCCGCGACAGTCTGCGGCATCTGGAATCGCTGCACGCCCAGGAGGCGCTGATGCAGCGCGCCGGGGCGGCGGCGGCGGCGTGGGCGGAAGAATTGTTGGGCGAAACCGGACGCGCCTCGCCATCGGTACTGGTGCTGGCAGGCCCCGGAAACAACGGCGGCGACGCGCTGACGATGGCCGCCTTGTTGTTGCAGCGGAAAATCACCGTGACTGCGGTGTTCCTTGGCCAGATCGAGCGCCTGCCCAAGGACGCGGCGCACGCCTGTCAGCAGTTCCTGGCCGAAGGCGGCACGCTTTTATCCGAAATACCGCCGGATACGCGCTGCGATTTGATCGTGGATGGACTGTTCGGCATCGGCCTCACGCATCCGCTGGAAGGCGAGGCGGCGCGTCTGGTGGAAGCCGCCAACCGGCTGGCGCGAAAATGGGATTGCCCCCTGCTGGCGCTGGATTGCCCTTCCGGACTGAACGTGGATACGGGCTTTTGCCAGGGCGAGGTCATCTGCGCCACGCACACCTTGAGTTTCATCGCCGCCAAACCGGGGTTCTATACGGCGGATGGCGTGGATTGCTGCGGCTCGATCCGCCTCGATCCCCTGGGACTCTCGCCAAATGCCGCGCTCCTGCCCGATGGATGGCGGATTACGCTGGATGCGTTCGCGCATTGCCTGCAACCGCGCAAGCGCAATACGCACAAGGGCACCTATGGCAACGTCGGCGTGATTGGCGGCGCGCATTCGATGTCGGGCGCGGCGCTGCTGGCCGGGCGCGCGGCACTGAAAATGGGCGCGGGCTGCGTCTTTCTCGGTCTTCTGGACCCGCAAGCGCCCAGCGTGGATTTCGTGCATCCAGAACTCATGATCCGCAAGCCCGAAAGCGTGTTCGACGTGATTCTGAGCGCGCTGGCCTGCGGCCCCGGCATGGGACGCAGCGATCACGCCGCCGAATTGCTGGAACTGGCCATCGGCTATCCCGCGCCCTTGCTCCTGGACGCGGACGCGCTCAATCTCCTGGCCTTCGACGACAATCTGCAAGCCGCCCTCCTGGGACGCAAGGCGGCGACGCTCCTGACGCCGCACCCCGCCGAAGCCGCGCGTCTCCTGGATTTGCAGACCGTAGACATCCAGCAGAGCCGCATCCGCATGGCGCAGGAACTTGCCCACCGCTACCACGCCTGGGTGGTATTGAAAGGTAGCGGCAGCATCATCAGCGACCCGGACGGCAAATGGTGGATCAATACCACCGGCAATCCCGGACTCTCCGGCCCCGGATTCGGCGACGTGCTCTCGGGAATGCTGCTGGCCCTGCTGGGACAAGGCTGGCCGCCGGGCGCGGCCATGCAGGCGGCGGTATACCTGCACGGACAGGCGGCGGACGATCTGGTGAGCGCCCATACCGGCCCGGTGGGGCTGTGCGCCGGAGAACTCATCGACGCCGCCCGCGCCCGCTTCAATCACTGGTTGCAGGAATATTGCTGATGGGACTTTTCGACTGGCTCTCCGGCAGGCGCGCGGCGGATTCACCAGAGACGGCGGCCGCGATCGACATGCTCATCAAGACCATCGATCCGCGTCTGGCGGCAATCTCCGGCATTTCCGCGCGCCTTGCGCCCGCCGTCGAGGGCGCGCTGGATTTTTGCCGGCGCGTGGCCGGGGAAATCCCCGGACCGCTGGACGCCTCCAGCACGCACTGGCGCGACGATCCCCTGCTGTGCGCCCTGTTTACCCGCTACGACGATCTGCAACAAACCTTCAGCCGCCAGGACGAGATCCGCGATTACCTGGACGAACACCCCGCCGCGACACGGTTCTATGCCTTGCTGGGCGCGGCTTTCGAAGAAAAGAAAAGCTTTGGCGTGACGCTGGAAAACGAGGCGCTGCGCCCGGATACCGCCGTGACCAGCCTGAACTTCACGCGCCACCGCCTGTTTTTGCCTTCCGTCGAACCCGAAGCGTTCGCGCACGAGGTGACATGGGCGCTGTTCCAACATCTGGCGCTGGAAACCCTCTATCACCTTGCGCAGATAAAGGAAGACGCCGCCGGACGCCGCGAGGAAATCGCCTTCCTGCGCGCCCAGCTTGCCTATCATGCGCAGCAGGAAGAATCGGGCAAGACGCCCCCTCCGGCAACGAAAGACGAAAAAACGCCGCCAGAGACGCAAGAATCCCTGACGCGGCAACTGGAAGCAAGCGAAGCGGCACTAAAGAGCGCGGGCGAGCCGCTGCAAGACCTGGAACATACGCTGGAATGGATCCTCCTGCGCCTTGCCGACCCCGCGCAACTCCTCAACCTGCAAACCCTGAACTACCGGATCAACAACGTCAATCAGGCCGTGGGCGACGATCAGCCCGGCGCCGACTTGCGTTTCTGTCACTTCAGCGTCCATGCCCCCACGCCGCGCCAGGGAATCCTGTTGCGCGTGGTGTTCCCCGTAGCCGAACTGCTGCCCCGGCGTCCGTTCGCGGAACAGGTGGCGCAGCTACTATTGTAGGAAGGCGGCAAAAAGTGAAAACCTACTTTTTGCCGGTTTCGATCAGCAAAAAAGGGCAAGCAAAGCTTGCCCTTTTTTGGGTAAAGGCGAGGAAAAACCGTCCGGTCTGCACGGTCTCGTAGGGGCGCACTGCGTGCGCCCGTCAGCCGTTAATGTGGCTGTGGACGCGCGCAATGCGTCCGCCGTGCGAATGGGCGGCAGGAGTTTCACTTTTTGCCGTCTCCCAAACAGGAAACGCCTTTTCATGGATGCAGGTTGGATAGACAGTCATTGCCATCTGGAAGCGCCGGAATTTGCGGCGGATCGGGATGTGGTCTGGGCGGCGGCGCGCTCTGCGGGGGTGGCGGGCGCGATTCTGCCGGCGGTGAGTCTGGCGGACTGCGCGGCGGTGGATGCCTGTTGCGCGCGTCATGCCGGAACCTTTCCGGCCTACGGGATTCATCCCTTGTTTGTGGAGACGGCAGAAGAAGCGCATCTGGCGCGTCTGGCAAGGATGCTGGAATGCTCCCGTCCGCTGGCCTTGGGCGAAATCGGGTTGGATGGCTGGGTCGAGCACGCGGACATTTCCCGCCAGACGCTTTTTTTCACCGCGCAACTGGCGCTGGCGCGCGACTTCGATTTGCCGGTCATCCTGCACGTTCGCAAGGCAGTCGACGCGGTACTGAAACACCTGCGCCGCTTCCGGGTGCGGGGCGGCATTGCGCACGCCTTCAACGGCAGCCGCCAGCAGGCGGACGAATTCCTGCGGCTGGGATTCAAGCTGGGCTTTGGCGGCAGCCTCACCTACCCCGGCAGCCGCCGCATCCGCGCGCTGGCGCAAACCCTGCCCGACGAGGCGATCGTGCTGGAAACCGACGCCCCGGACATGCCGCCCCGCTGGCTTGCCCCCCAGCGCAACCACCCGGCGGAACTCCCCGCCATCGGCCACGTCCTCGCACAACTGCGCGCCACGAACACATCCGCCATCGCCATACTGACCCGACAAAACACGCTGGATGCCGTCGGCAAAAAGGACTGGAAAACAGAGGAAAGCCCGCCCGCAATGAAGTAGGGGCGCACCGCGCGCGCCCGCAAACCACCCAGCATGTGTGAACGGCTGACGGGCGCACGCAGTGCGCCCCTACGAGACCGCATGATCGCTCCCGTTCCCCTCGCCTCTTTGGGGTGGCCGAAGGCCGGGAAAGGGTATTTGTTCCATGTGATGCGTTAGTGTAGTGTTTTGCTCTTGATGGAACTTTTCATTAGCGACAGCGACTGTAGGGGCACGGCGCGCCGTGCCCCTACGAAGCTGCGCGGTTGCTATGTTTCCAGGCATTTTCATGATTGAATTTATAAGATTTATTTTGCGTACAACACTATATTAGCGCCCTTGCAGGGTGCAACTTTCTCAGGAACCCTGACAACGCGCCGTGCCGCCCCCTCCCGCCCTGCCAGGCACCCTCTCCCCCAAAGGATTGGGGGAGAGGGAACGGCAAGCGGTGGCGCTGCGTTTGGTTCCTCTACTTTTCATTGCACACCCAGCTTGCCGCCCTGTGAAGGAAGTTTGGCGGCGCTTTGTCCAGGATGATGGATCGCGTCCTTTGCCGTTCAAGGACAGGTTAGAATGCGGGTTCTGGATGAACAAGGATGTAGGTATGAAAATCACTTTCCTCGATTTCGAGCAGCCGATTGCCGAACTGGAGAACAAGATCGAAACCTTGCGTTTTGGTCAGGAAGATTCGGCGGTGGATATTTCCGAGGACATCGAGCGGCTTTCCAGGAAAAGCCAGGAACTGACCAAGACGATTTATGCCAAGCTCACGCCTTGGCAGATTGCCCAGGTCGCCCGCCACCCGCAGCGCCCCTATACGCTGGATTACATCGAGCAGATTTTTACGGATTTCATCGAACTGCACGGCGACCGCGCCTTTGCCGATGACAAATCCATCATCGGCGGCCTGGCGCGCTTCAATGACCAGCCGTGCATGGTCATCGGACACCAGAAGGGACGGGATACCAAGGAGAAAATCCAGCGCAATTTCGGCATGCCGCGTCCGGAAGGCTATCGCAAGGCGCTGCGCCTGATGCGGCTGGCGGAAAAATTCCAGATCCCCGTATTCACGTTCGTGGATACGCCAGGCGCATATCCGGGCATCGACGCCGAGGAACGCGGGCAATCGGAAGCCATCGGACGCAATCTCTATGAAATGACGCAACTGAAGACGCCGATCATCGTCAGCATCATCGGCGAGGGCGGCTCCGGCGGCGCGCTGGCGATCGCGGTGGGCGACGTGACCCTGATGTTGCAGAACTCGACCTATGCGGTCATTTCGCCGGAAGGTTGCGCTTCCATCCTCTGGAAAAGCGCCGAAAAAGCCGAGCATGCCGCCGAAATCATGGGCATCACCGCGCAACGCCTGAAGGCGCTGGGGCTGATCGACAAAATCGTGCACGAACCCACGGGCGGCGCGCACCGCGACCCGGTCGCCACCTCCATCAACCTGAAAAAGGCACTGCAGGAAGCCCTCAAGCATCTCCAGACCCTTTCCGCGCAGGAACTCCTGGACGCCCGTTTCCAACGCCTCATGGCCTATGGCCGCTTCAAGGAATCCGCCTGATCCGGCAGCAACGCTCACCGCGCAGGTCGCCGCCTGTCTCGACGCGGCGCTGCCGGAGACCGCTTTGCTCTGGGTGGGATTTTCGGGCGGACAGGATTCCGTCGTGCTGCTCGATCTCGTCCATCGCCTGCTGCCCGGACGCATCCGCGCCATCCATGTGCGGCACGGTCTTTCGCCCAACGCCGACGCCTGGGCGGATTTTTGCGCGGCCTTCTGCCATGCGCGGGCAATTCCCCTTTTGATAAAAAAAGTCGAGGTGGCGCAGGGCGCCAAGGAGGGATTGGAGGCCGCTGCCCGCAAGGCGCGCTATCGGGCGTTTCAGGAAAGCGGCGCGACCGTTCTGGCGCTGGCGCACCATCAGCGCGATCAGGCGGAAACCTTGTTGCTGCATCTTTGCCGGGGCACGGGTGTTGCGGGCGCGGCGGCCATGCCGGAGGTGCGGCGCATGGGAAACCTGACCCTGTTGCGTCCGCTGTTGCATAGCAGCGCCGCCGCCCTTGCGGCGTATGCGCGGGCGCGCTCGCTTTCCTGGGTGGAGGATGAGAGCAACGCGGAGGAACGGCATACGCGCAACTTCCTGCGCCACCGCATCCTGCCCGAATTGACGGCGCGCTTTCCCGCCCTGGAAGCGACGCTCGCCCGCGCCGCCGGACATTTTGCCGAGGCGCAAACGCTGCTGTGCGAGCGCGCGGCGGAAGATGACGCCGCCCTTGCCGGACGCCTGTCCGCACTGCCCGCTCTTTCCTTGCCGCGACAGGCCAACTGGCTGCGTTACCGCCTGCAACGACAAGGCTGGCGCGCCCCGGAAACCGCTACCCTGGAGGAAATCCTGCGCCAGCTCGCGCACGCGCTCGCTCAGGCCAATCCGCGCCTTGAATTCGAGCTTACAGAGGGCTGCCTGCGCCTCTGGCAAGGCCGTCTGTACATGACGCCGCACCCTGCCCCGCCGCAAACGGAGAAATGTCTATGGGATACCCGAACGCCCTGCTCCTGGTCGGGAAAACGCCTGCGCCTCGAACCTTGCCACGGCGCGGGTTTGAATGCGGCGTTACTGGCCGGGAAAAAACCCCTGATCCTGCGTCCGCGCCAGGGCGGAGAGCGCTTACAGACGCACCCGGGCGGCCCGCATCGCACCCTGAAAAACCTGCTGCGCGAAGCCGGAATCCCCCCCTGGGAACGCCCGCGCCTGCCCCTCATCTACCACGAACAAACCCTCATCGCCTGCCCCGGCATCGCCATCGCCGCCAACTGGCAATGCCCGCCAGATCGACCCGGCTGGCAATTGCGCTGGGAAGAGGAAGCGCAGAACGAAAGCAAGGAACCTCCCCACGCAGGGCAATCGCATGAATGCCATTGAGTTGGCAGGGCAATTGCGTGAGTTGCTGTATGACGCGGACAAAAGCGCTTGTTTGTCCGCCTCCCCAGCCCTCCCTGCACCCTGCAAGGGTGGCCGAAGGCCGGGAGAGGGCAACGTGCCGTGCCGCCCCCTCTCCCGCC
>JAITEO010000081.1 GCA_031281985.1 Zoogloeaceae bacterium
TCTGGCTTCGCCAGACCAGCCTTTGGCTGTCCTGCGGCCTTCGGCCTTGTGCCGGTTCAGTCAGCAAATCAGGGCAAGCGGAGCTTGCCCTGTTTTGGGTAAAGGCAACGAACCTCCAAGACCGCGCTGGTTTTGCGTTGGGTTTTTAACGGTTTTAAGGCGAAGCTTGCTTTGCCTTAAAACCCTAATTAACCCGGCAAAAAGTAGGTTTTCACTTTTTGCCGCTTCCGAACCCCCCAAGACCGCGCTGGTTTTGCGTTGGGTTTACACGGTTTGAAGGCGAAGCTTCGCTTTGCCTTCAAACCCAAACTAAACTGGCGAAAAGTAGGTTTTCACTTTTCGCCACGTATTTTAAACGCGGCGATGCACGATCAGCACGACGCCGACCAGCAGCAGTCCCAGCGGCCACCAGACGCGGATGAGGGCGGCCACGGAAGCCTGCAACAGGTTCAGTTCGATGGCAAGGAACAACAGGCCATACAATACCAGCGTCACGCCGAGAAACCAGGCGCGCAGATTGATCAGCAGGCTGCCCAGCAAGAGCAGCCCCAAAGGCCACCAGGTCGCCATCATCGCCGCGCCGTTCAGGTTGAAGAAGCGCAGGTTGGCCACCAGCAGCAACAAGCCCAGCACCACCAGAATGGCCCCGGTAATCACACGTCCAAGCATTTTGTTCAGGATAACGAAAAGAGGTTCGAGAAAACTGGCGGCAAGGCCAGACGAAGCCATGAATGACGAATTTCCGCGCATCCCGGCTGTTTACGCCGGAAATAGTAGCAGATGTGCGGAACGCGCGGCATGATTTGGATAAACCCGAGGGCGATACAAAGTGGAGAAAACCAACGAAGCGCCGCCGCTTGCCGTCCCCCTCTCCCCCAATCCTTTGGGGGAGAGAGTGCCCCGTCAGGGGCGGGAGAGGGGGCGGCACGACACGTCGTGGTTTCCGGGAAAGTCGCAGCCTGCAAGGGCGCTAACGCGCCGCATGAAACGATGCCCTCTCCCGGCACTGTCGCGCCACCCTTGCAGGCTGCAAGTCCACCCCTGCGTTCGCGCCTCGTTTTGGACGCAGCAAAAAGTAAACGCGTGGATTTTCCTCGCGCCTGCTTCGCTTGCCATTTCGTTGGCAAAACGGCACGCATCCCCCGCGCTGCGCGGTGTTTGCTGCATTGCAGCAAACGGGGGATGACACGTCCATTTATGCGCCTGGATTGTTATCGAGTTTCGTCTTGCCTTTCCCTTCCCGAACACAGTAGTATCCGGGGTTTTCTGTGCCAGGGGAGCATGGGTGGCGCTCCGTTTTGGAGCGCCTGGCTTTCCGGTTTTTGGCATTGTATGAGGATAGGGCGCGTTGCGCGCATCTGAATCTGAATATGCAAGGAATTTCCGGGAACGCGACGAATGGCGCGCATGCGCTGTCGAAGGCTGACCAGACCCTGATTGCCGGGGTGCTGGGCGGGCAGCGTCGCGCGCTCGCCAAGAGTATTACGCTGATCGAGTCTACCCGTCCCGATCATCAGGAACGTGCCCAACAGGTGCTTTTCTCTGTGCTGCCCCACACGGGCGGCGCCATTCGCGTCGGCATCTCCGGATCGCCCGGCGCGGGCAAGTCCACCTTCATTGAAGCGTTGGGCAACTATCTGATTGACGCAGGCCACCGTCTGGCGGTGCTGGCGGTTGATCCTTCCTCCTCGCTTTCCGGCGGTTCCATCCTGGGCGACAAGACCCGCATGGAAACCCTGTGTCAGCGGGAGGAAGCCTTCATCCGTCCTTCACCTTCCGCCGGTTCCCTGGGCGGCGTCGCCGAAAAAACCCGTGAGGCCATGCTGCTCTGCGAAGCCGCTGGGTTCGACGTGATCATCGTCGAAACCGTGGGCGTCGGGCAAAGTGAAACCACGGTAGCGGGCATGGTGGATCTGTTCGCGCTCCTGCAATTGCCCAATGCGGGCGATGAGTTGCAGGCCATCAAGAAAGGCATCGTCGAGATTGCCGATCTGGTGGTCATCAACAAGGCCGATCTCAATCCACATGCCGCGAACGTGACGCGCGCCCAATGGAAGCAAGCGCTGCACCTGCTGCGTCCCGCCTTGCCAGGTTGGACGCCCGAGGTTCTCGCCATCAGCGCCTTGAAAAAGGAAGGCGTGGCGGAATTCTGGGAAGCGGTGCAGAAGTTCCGTGACACCTTGACCGCCAACGGCGCGCTCGCGCAAAAGCGCCAGCGCCAGGCGGTCGACTGGATGTGGCAGTTGATTCATTTCGGCCTCAACCAGCAATTCCAGCGCCACGCGCAGGTGCAAGCCCTGCTGCCGGAGATTTCCCGGCAGGTGGCGGCGGGAAAGGTGTCGCCTTCCGCCGCGGCCTATGCGTTACTCGGATTCCTGAATCGTGATCCCTGATTTCCAAGGAGAGTTTTTACATGCTTGACATTATCGACGAGTTAGACAAAAAGCGGCAGGCCGCCCGTCTGGGCGGCGGCCAGAAGCGCATCGACAACCAGCACAAGAAGGGCAAGCTCACCGCGCGCGAGCGCATCGAGCTTTTGCTCGACCCCGATTCCTTCGAGGAATGGGACATGTTCAAGGAACACCGCTGCGCCGATTTCGGCATGGACAAGGAGAAAATCCCCAGCGACGGCGTCGTCACGGGATGCGGCATGATCAATGGCCGCCTGGTCTTCGTCTTTTCGCAGGATTTCACCGTCTTCGGCGGCGCGCTCTCCGAGGCGCACGCGGAAAAAATCTGCAAGATCATGGATCACGCGATGAAGGTCGGCGCGCCAGTGATCGGCCTGAACGATTCCGGCGGCGCGCGCATCCAGGAAGGCGTGGCTTCCCTGGGCGGCTATGCCGACGTTTTCCAGCGAAACGTCATGGCTTCCGGGGTCATTCCCCAGATTTCCATGATCATGGGGCCTTGCGCGGGCGGCGCGGTGTATAGCCCGGCGATGACCGACTTCATCTTCATGGTGAAGGATTCCTCCTACATGTTCGTCACCGGCCCGGACGTGGTGAAGACCGTGACCCACGAGGAAGTCACCGCCGAGGAACTGGGCGGCGCGGTCACGCACAGCACCAAGTCCGGGGTGGCCGATCTCGCCTTTGAAAACGACGTCGAGGCGCTCGCCTACGTGCGGCGGCTGATGAACTACCTGCCCGGCAACAACCGCGAAAAACCGCCCATGGTGCAGACCGACGATCCGGCGGATCGCTTCGATTTTTCGCTGGATACGCTGATTCCGAACAATCCCAACCAGCCCTACGACATGAAGGAGTTGATCGTCAAGGTAGCCGACGACAGCGACTTCTTCGAGGTGCAGGCGGATCACGCCAAGAACATCATCACCGGCTTCATCCGCCTGAGTGGCTCCACGGTCGGCGTGGTCGCCAACCAGCCGATGGTGCTCGCCGGCTGCCTGGACATCAAATCCTCGATCAAGGGCGCGCGTTTCGTGCGTTTTTGCGACGCCTTCAACATCCCCGTGGTCACCTTCGTGGATGTGCCCGGCTTTTTGCCCGGCACGGCGCAGGAATACGGCGGCATCATCAAGCATGGCGCGAAGCTCCTCTACGCCTATGCCGAATGCACGGTGCCGAAGGTCACGGTCATCACGCGCAAGGCTTACGGCGGCGCCTATGACGTGATGTCTTCCAAGCATCTGCGCGGCGACGTGAATTTTG
>JAITEO010000136.1 GCA_031281985.1 Zoogloeaceae bacterium
AAAAGCTTCCCTATTATCACTGCTTCAACCAGCGTGGTCATACCGTGGGCGTCGATCTGGCGGAGAAGCTCGCCGCCATCGCGCCCAACAAGCTAAAGCACGTTCTTTTTTCCAATTCCGGCTCCGAAGCCAACGACGCGGCCATAAAACTCGTATGGTATTATCACAATGCCATTGGCCGGCCCCAAAAAAAGAAGATCATCGCCCGGCGGCAGAGTTACCACGGCATCACCGTCGCCGCCGCGAGCCTGACCGGGCAGGTGCCGGTCCAAGCGGATTTCGATCTGCCCATTGCCAACATTCTGCATACGGAAAGTCCCAGTTTCTATCACAACGGCAAGCCCGGAGAATCGTTGGAAACCTTTACCGACCGCATTGTCGAGAGCCTGGAGCATCTGATCCTGAAGGAAGGGCCGGAGAGTATTGCGGCCTTCATCGCGGAACCGGTCACCGGCGCGAGCGGCGTCATCGTCCCGCCGCCCGGCTACTATGCACGCATCCAGGATATCCTGAAGAAATACGAGGTGCTCTTCATCGTAGATGAGGTCATCAGCGGTTTCGGGCGTACCGGACGGATGTTCGGCAGCGAAACCTACGATCTGCGCCCCGACCTGCTTACCGTGGCCAAGGGGCTTTCTTCCGCCTATCAGCCAATTTCCGCCGTACTCATGAGTGACGCCATTGACGAGGCGCTGCACACGCAAAGCCGCAAGCTGGGCGGCTTCTTCCACGGCACCACCTATGCCGCGCACCCAGTGGCCGCCGCTGTCGCCCTGGAAACCCTGAATATCTACGAGGAACGCGACATTGTCGGGTATGTGGCGCAGGTCTCCGAACATTTCCAAAAACGCCTGCATGCCCTGCGCGAACACCCCTGGGTTGCCCAAACGCGCGGCGTAGGCCTGATTGCCGCCATCGAAATCGCCGAGGACAAATCCCGCCGCCAGCCCTTCGCTCCCGAACGCAAAATCCCTACCCGCATCCAGGACGAAGCCATCGCCAACGGCCTCATCGTACGCGCCTGCGCAAACGCCATCGCCCTCTGCCCGCCGCTCATCATCACGAAACCCCAGGTCGATGAGATCTTCGACACCCTGGAATCGGTACTGCGGACGGCAGTTTCTTCACAATGGTAGGTCGCCTTTTCCTTTTTCCATGAGCAAAGCAATCGACATCACCACGGCTAATCGCGCCTCGCATGCAGCGCCCGAAAGCCCATGCGCGTCTTCCGATCGATGAGCGCCTCGGCGTCACCGAAGCGCTCCGCCGCCCATGCGAGCGCGTCGTCGAAGTGGCGTCGATGCCAGACCTCAGCGGACGCTTCCAGATTCAAGGAGGGAGCGGCAGGATTCGATCAGCCACTCCCGATCAGCCACTCCCGTAATTCTTCTTCCTATTTTGGTTCCAGCCAAGCGTCCGCCCAGGAAGAAAAGAGTCCGTCGCCTTGCAGTGCACGTTTCTTGAAGCGCGCCGTGGCGACCGTGATCCACACGGGTTCGATCAACTCCAGGATCGGCACGTCTTCCTGCACGATTTGCTGCCACTCCTTGATCTGCGCCTTGCGTTTGACTTCATCCGGCTCGCGCGCCGCCTGTTCCATGATGGCGTCCAGTTTCGGGTTGGAATAGCCGGAACCATTCGTCCAGGGCACGCCCTTTCTTATGTTCTGCGTCCAGAAAATCCGCTGTACGCCCAGGGTGGGATCAGGCAGGCGGTGCATGGAGGAAACCAGGACGTCATAGTCCTGATCGGTGAATACCTGGCGTAGCAGGGTGGCAAAATCCGGCGCTTGCAATTCCACCTCCACGCCGACCTTGGCCCATGCCTGCTTGATGAATTCCGCCGTGCGTGTGCTGAGCGGACTGCCGGCGGCGCCATCGTGCACCAGCCTCAGCCGGAAGCGTTTGCCATTCGCGCCCGCCTTGTAGCCAGCTTCGTCCAGAAGCGCCGCAGCGCGTTTCAGATCGAAGGCATATTGGCGGGTATCGGGGGTGTAGTACTTCGTCACCGAGGAGGGCACCGGGCCAGTGGCGATCTTGCCGTAACCCAGATAGACCACTTTCAACAGGGCGTTCTGGTCGATGGCATGGGCAAGCGCCTGGCGAACCCGTTTGTCGTTCAAGGGTTTTTCCCGTACGTTGAACTGCGCGAAGGCAATGGTTGCCAGGTAATTGCCGTCGATTGGGTTGATGCTGTAGCGGGATTTGTCCTGGAATTGATGCAGGCTCGTCACGGGCAGGGCGTTGCCCACCACAACGTCGATTTCTCCCGATTGCAGGGCCACGACCCGGGCGGAGACATCCGGGATGAAGCGCACGAGGACGCCGTCGAGATAGGGCTGTCCCTTTTGCCAATAGTTGGGATTCTTTTCCAGCCGGATGTGGCTGCCCTTCACCCACTCCTTGAAGACGAAGGGTCCCGTGCCGACGGGTTTGACGTTGTACGGATTGTTTACGATGTCCGTGCCCTCGTAGAGGTGTTTGGGCAGCACCGGCGCGCCATAGGAATTGATGTAGTTCAGGAGGTAGGGCGCGGGCGCGGAGAGCGTGAGGACGATCCGGTGCGGGTTGGGAACATCCACCTTCGTCACGTTGCCGAAGGCGGATTTTCCGAAGGGATGCAACTTCTGCCAGACTTCCTTCAGGGTGAATTCCACGTCGGCAGCGGTAAAGTCCCTGCCATCATGCCACTTGACGCCCTTGCGCAGGTCGAAGGCGACGGTCTTGCCGTCTGGACTGACTTCCCATTTCGTCGCCAGCGCCGGAACGGGCTTCAGATCGGCGTCGAAGGAAATCAGTCCTTCCTGCACCTTGCTTGCCACCTCGCCGATGAACATGGTGGTGTTGATGCCGGAATTGAGATTCACCGGCTCGGTGGGAATGTTGAACTTCAAAACGCCGCCCGAAACCGGGTTCGTGCCCACCGTCTGCGCAAACGCAAAGGGAAGGGTCGCGGCAAGCGCGAAAACGAGAGAGAAAAAAATACGAACTTTCATCATGAAGCTCCTGTCATTGTCTGATACCTGATTCCTGATCCCTGATTCCTGATGCCTGAACCCTGACTCACCTGGGTTCCAGCCAGGCGTCCGCCCAGGAAGAAAAGAGTCCGTCGCCTTGCAGCGAGCGTTTCTTGAAGCGCGTGGTGGCAACCGTGATCCATACGGGTTCGACCAGTTCCAGGATCGGCACGTCTTCCTGCACGATTTGCTGCCACTCCTTGATCTGCGCCTTGCGTTTGGCTTCATCCGGCTCGCGCGCCGCCTGTTCCATGATGGCGTCCAGTTTCGGGTTGGAATAGCCGGAACTGTTCGTCCAAGGCACGCCCTTTCTTATGTTCTGCGTCCAGAAAATCCGTTGCACGCCCAGGGTGGGATCGGGCATGCGATGCATGGAAGAGACATAGAGGTCATAGTCCCAGTCGGTGAATACGCGGCGCAGGAAGGTGGCGTAATCCGGAATCTGCAATTCCACCTCGATGCCGATCCGGGCGAGCGACTGTTTGATGAACTCCGCCGTGCGCGTGTATTGCGTCTGGTTGGCGGCGGTGATGAGGCGCAGGCCGAAACGTTTGCCGTTCGCGTCCGCCTTGTAGCCCGCCTCGTCCAGCAATTGCGCGGCGCGTTGCAGATCCAGGGGATATTGGCGGGTGTCGGGGCTGTAGTACTTCGTCACCGAGGAGGGCACCGGGCCGGTGGCGACCTTGCCATAGCCCAGATAGACCACCTTCAGGAGCGCCTCACGGTCGATGGCGTGCGCGATCGCCTGGCGCACCCGCTTGTCGCTCAGGTGCTTTTCACGCAGATTGAATTGCGCGAAGGCAATGGTCGCCAGATAGTTGCCGTCGATCGGGTTGAAGGAATAGCGCGATTTGTCCTGGAACTGCGCCAGGCTCGTCGCGGGCAGGGCGGAGCCTACGGAAACATCCACCTCGCCCGATTGCAGCGCCACCGCCCGCGCTGCCGCGTCGGGAATGAAGCGAAAGAGAATGCCATCGAGATAGGGACGTCCCTCTTGCCAATAGTCGGGATTCTTTTCCAACCGGACATGACTACCCTTTACCCACTCCTTGAAGACGAAGGGACCAGTGCCAATGGGCTTGGCGTTGTACGGGTTGTTTACGATATCCGTGCCTTCGTAGAGGTGTTTGGGCAATATTGGCGCGCCATAGGCATTGATGTAGTTGAGGAGATAGGGCGCGGGCGCGGAGAGTTTCAGGATGATCCGGTGCGGGTTGGGGGTTTCCACGGCCGTCACGTTGCCGAAGGCGGCCTTGCCGAAGGGGTGGATCTTTTGCCAGACTTCCTTCAAGGTGAATTCCACGTCGGCGGCGGTGAACGCCTTGCCGTCGTGCCATTTGACGCCCTTGCGCAAGTCGAAGGCGATGGTCTTGCCGTCGGGCGCGATCTCCCATTTCGTCGCCAGTGATGGAACGGGTTTCAAATCGGCGTCGAAGGAAACCAGGCCTTCCTGCACCTTGCTTGCCACCTCCCCGATGTACATGGTGGTATGGATGCCGGAATTGAGCGTCACCGGCTCGGTCAGGATGCTGACGTTCAGAAGGCCGCCCGAAACCGGGTTCTCGCCCACGCTCTGCGCGGACACGGACGCGGCACTCAGAAACAACGCAAGGGTTGCCGCGATATTCAGGAAAAAGCGGAAAAAACGAA
>JAITEO010000159.1 GCA_031281985.1 Zoogloeaceae bacterium
GCTGACCACTCTGGCCGCTCTGGTCGATATCGATGACCAGGCGACTATTTCCGATGGGGCTTTTCATCAAGTGCATGCTTTTCCTTTGCGCGCGCCGCCGCCTCCGGAAGTTCAAACCACGAAGTGTCCGACTTCCTGGGTCAGTCTTTCCGCTTCCGTTTTCAGGTCGGCGGCGTTTTGCGAGATGTCCTGCGTCACGTGTTCGGTCTCTTCGGTGGCTTCCGTTGCGGCGTTGATCTGTTGGGTGATGACCTGTGCCGCCGCGACCTGTTGCCGGGTGGCTTCGGCGATGCTGGTCACGGCGCGGGCGATGTCGTGGGTGATGTCCTCGATCGCCTCCAGGGCGACGCCCGCCGCGCTGGAAAATTCCGTGCCGTTCTGCGTTTCGTTTACCACCTCGCTGATGGAGGCGCGCACGGCGGTCACGCCGGTCGTCACATGGCTCAGGATGTCGCCGATTTCGTTGGCCGAATGCGCGGACTGTTCGGCGAGTTTGCGCACTTCGTCGGCCACCACCGCGAAGCCGCGCCCGACTTCCCCGGCGCGCGCCGCCTCGATGGCGGCGTTCAGTGCCAGAAGATTGGTCTGCCCGGCAATGGCGCTGATGGTGGCGACGACCTTTTCGATCTGGCGCGAATGCTCGGTCAGCGTTTCCACCTCGGATAACGACGACTGCACGCGGGTTTCGATGGCCTGTATCGAATGAATGACGTTATGGACGACCTGCTTGCCGTTCTCGACCTTGGTTACGGCATCCGAAGCGCGATCGTGCGCGGCGTTGGCCGATCCGGCGATATGGTTGATCGAGGCCGAGAGTTCCTCGATGCTGCTGTTCATCTGCGTCGAGGAAGAGGCCAGCCCGGTCATGCTGCCGGAAAGCTGGCGCAGGGACTCGAAAGCGTCGGCGGCAAACCCCGCCACCTTTTCCGCCGAGCCGCGAATGGCGCCGACCAGGGTTTTCATGGCGCTCTTGGTTTCGTCGATGCGCAGGGCCAGGCCGTCGATTTCGTTGTGCGAATCCGGGCTGGTTTCCATTTGATGCGTCAAATCGCCTTTTCCCATGTACGCCAGTTCCTGCGCGACGCGGTCAATCGGCCGCAACTGCCAGCGGATGAGCCAGAAAAGACATGCCACCAGCAGGATCACGGTAATCGCCAGCCCCATCAGCACCAGGTTGCGGATGCCATCGTAGGGCGCCGTGAATTCGTCTTCCGGGGTGGCGGCCACGACGATCCAGTGCAGCGCGGGAATGCGGTCGAACACCGCGATTTTCTGCCGGGAACGCCCGTCCACTTCCTGCCAGGCGTAGGACAGGAAGCCGTTCTTCTGTTCGAGGATGGTCGTCAGCACCGCCTGGAGTTTTTCCTCCACGTCGCTGATGTTCTTGCCCTGGAACTCTGGATGCATGATGAAATGGGCTTCCTTGGTGTCACCCACAGCCTCGCCGATGATGAACGGATAGCCGGTCTTGCCGATGACGATGGAACCCAGGCGCTCTTTCAACGTATCGACATTTTCCTCGATGGAGACGCGCATCGAAATCGCGCCGATCACCCTGCCGCTGCCCTCCTTCAAGGGCTTGACCGCCAGAGCGTACATTTTCCCGGAACGCTGGATGGCGCCGAGGTGGACATTGCCTTCCAGCAGGGTCTGGGCGTAGTCGTCGGTCAGTTGTTCGCCGTCGCGATAACGTCCGCTCGCATCCTTGAGGAGCGTCGTCGCGCGGTAGAACTGGTTGCCGTCCCGCAACAGGAAGGCGACATCGTGGGAAGGGTTGCGTTCCTTGTAGCGCAGGAGAAAAGCCTGGTTGCCGACGCCGCGAATGTCGCCGAACATCAGTTCAGGCCGGGACACGCCAGCGATGTCCACCCGGTTGCCGGTCAGCCGGGCTGCCGCGGGCAGTTCGCGCTCGAATTGCTCCAGGGCGATCTGCGCGTCCCGCTTCATGCTCTCCTCGGCATATTCGAGGGTACGGGCAATCAGATCGGTCTGCGTTTTCAGCGTATTCTGGCTCTCCGTCAACGCAATGCCGTGCGTGCGCGCCGACAGGATGAAGGAAAGCGTCACAGTCGCGACAACGCAGACCAAAATGACGCCAATCAGAGTTTGTTGCGCCAAGGGAAGGCGACGAATGGCAGATAACATGACAGTCTCCCGTATTGCCGAAGAAATATGATGGCACAGTTTGCGGCAGATGTCATGAATCAGGGTTCAGGTATCAGGAATCAGGTATCAGAAAACCCCGCGCGCCTTGCCAACCGGCACGCGCTGGCTTCCGTCCTCTGATTCCTGATACCTGATCCCTGATACCTGAATTCTTCTGGCGTAGAATCCGACTTTTGCTACCACTGATCGTCCATTCCCATGACCCGTAAAATTCTTGTCACTTCCGCGCTTCCTTACGCCAATGGCGCGATTCATCTGGGACATCTGGTTGAATATATCCAGACCGACATCTGGGTGCGCTTTCAGAAAATGCGCGGGCATACGTGCTGGTATGTCTGCGCCGACGATACGCATGGCACGCCCGTCATGTTGCGCGCCGAGAAGGAGGGCGTTACTCCGGAACAGTTGATCGAGCGGGTGCATGACGAACACGCGCGGGATTTCGCGGGTTTTGGCGTGGAATTCGACAACTACCACAGCACCCACTCGCCGGAAACCCGCGCGTTCTGCGAACTGTTCTACCAGCGCCTGAAGGCGGAAAAACTGATTGAAGCGCGTTCCATCGAGCAGTTCTACGACCCGATAAAGGCCATGTTCCTGCCGGATCGCTTCATCAAGGGCGAGTGTCCCAAGTGTGGCGCGGCGGATCAATATGGCGACAACTGCGAAGTCTGCGGCGCGGCCTACGCGCCGACGGAACTGAAGAATCCCTATTCCGCCGTCTCCGGCGCGAAGCCGGAATTGCGCCATTCCGAGCATTATTTCTTCCGCCTTTCCGATCCGCGCTGCGAGGCTTTTTTGCGCCAATACACCAGTCGCGCGAGCGGCAGGTTGCAGCCCGAGGCCGCCAACAAGATGCAGGAATGGCTGGGCGAGGCCGGTGCGCATCGCCTGACCGACTGGGACATTTCCCGCGACGCGCCCTATTTCGGCTTTGAAATCCCCGGCGCGCCGGGCAAGTTCTTCTACGTCTGGCTGGACGCGCCCATCGGCTACATGGGTTCCTTCCAGAACCTGTGCGCGAAGAAGGGACTGAATTTCGACGCCTATTTCCGCCCCGATTCCGATGCCGAGCTGTATCACTTCATCGGCAAGGACATCCTGTATTTCCACGCCCTGTTCTGGCCTGCCGAATTGGCGCACGCGGGATTTCGCACGCCCACCGGCATCTTCGCGCACGGGTTCCTGACCGTGGATGGCGCGAAGATGTCCAAGTCGCGCGGCACCTTCATCACCGCGGAAAGCTATCTGCGCCAGGGGTTGAACCCGGAATGGCTGCGCTACTACTTCGCCGGAAAACTGACCAACACCCTGGAAGACCTCGATCTGAACCTGGAAGATTTCGTTGCGCGTGTAAACGCCGATCTGATTGGCAAATACGTGAATATCGCCAGCCGCGCCGCCGGGTTCCTCTGCAAGCGGTTCGAGGGCAAACTGGCCGCCGCCGACGCCAACCTGCCCGTCCTGCGCGCCATCATCGAGGCCGCGCCGCGCATCGCTCAACTCTACGAAGCGCGCGAATTCGCCAAGGCCATGCGCGAAATCATGACGCTGGCCGACCAGGCCAATCAGTACGTCGACGGCGTCAAACCCTGGGAACTGGCAAAACAGGCAGGCAAGGAGGCCGAATTGCACCTCGCCTGCACCCACTGCCTCAACCTGTTTTGTCTGCTTACCGCGCTCTTGAAGCCAGTATTGCCCAGACTGGCAAAACAGGCGGAGGATTTTCTGCACCTCGCCCCGCTGACCTGGGAAGACGCCGCCCGCCCGCTGCCCGCAGGCCACGTCATCCGCGCCTACCAACACCTGATGACCCGCATCGACCCGAAACAGGTGACGGCGCTGGTGGAAGCCAACAAGGAAGGCATGGCCTTGGCGGCGTCCGCCGTCCGCGCACCGGAAAAAGCAGAAAAACCAGAAAAACCGGAAAAAGCGGAAGAAGTCATCGGCATCGACGATTTCCTGCGGGTAGACCTGCGCGTTGCCCGCATCGTCGAGGCCAGCGCCGTCGAAGGTGCGGAAAAACTCGTGCGTCTCGTGCTCGACATCGGCGAAGAAAAGCCGCGCCAGGTGTTCGCGGGCATAAAATCCGCCTACGACCCGGCGGCGCTCACCGGACGCCTCACGGTCATGGTTGCCAACCTCGCGCCGCGCAAGATGCGCTTCGGCACGAGCGAAGGCATGGTGCTTGCCGCCTCCGGCGCGAACGACGCGGCGGGCGGCATCTATCTCCTTTCCCCGGATTCCGGCGCTGTGCCGGGCATGCGGGTGAAGTGATTCTGGAGAAGGCGCATGCGACATGGCGCATGGCTTGGATGGCTTGCGGGGATCTTTTTTGCGCTCGCGATCTGCGGCGGCGCGCAGGCCGGGGAAGGCGCAAAAGTGGCTTGCCATGACATGGCGGGCGACTATCGGGTCGCCGAGACCTTCATCGCCGCGGAGTTTCTCCCCCTTGCCCGCGGCGTGCTGGCGGAAACGACGGGAGGGCGCGCGCAAGACGAGGACGGCCAGTCCGGCGATCCCGTCCTGAGCATCCGTCTGGCGGAGGGCGTATTCACAGTATCGACCGCGGGCAGGAGCGATACGGCAAAAGTGGCGGAGGAGCCGTCATCCGATGAATGGCCATGCTGGCTGCAACTCGAGGACAATTCCACGACCTATATCCTGCGCGCGGATTTGCGCAAGGCAAGCGACGAACAAGTGGAACAATTGTCGCGCGCCCTGTCCTACCAGTGGTTTTCCGAAGTAACGCCCGAAAAGGCGCGCGCCCTCCAGTACGCCATGGTCATCTCCGTGCACCTGGTCGGCGTGACCAGTGGCGCAATGATCGTGCCGCTGGAAAAAATCGAGGAGTAAAGGCAACGAAACTCCGGGACTGTGTTGGTTTTGCGTTGGGTTTACATGGTTTGAAACTGGGCTTTGCCTGGCTTCAGACCCAAGATAAACCGGTAAAAAGTGGGGGTTTACTTTTTGCCGCTTCCCAAAAACCTTTTGCACAAATCGAGTCTGTGTTCTTTTTTGGATAGAGGATAATCCGCTTTTCCCATCCAATGGCATCGCCATGAAATTCGCTTTTCACCCCAAGATTCTGGATTGCCTGGCCGATTACGACCGGACGCAGTTCGGCAAGGACGTGGCTTCCGGCGTTACCGTGGGCGTGTTGGCGCTGCCTTTGGCGATGGCCTTTGCCATTGCCAGCGGCGCGCCGGTGGCGGCCGGCATCTGGACGGGCATCATCGCCGGTTTTCTCATTTCGCTGTTTGGCGGCTCAAGGGTGCAGATCGGCGGGCCGACCGGGGCCTTCATTCCCATCGTCTATGGCATCGTCGCCGCGCACGACCTGGACGGCCTGTTGATTGCCACCATGCTGGCGGGCGTCTTCCTGCTGTTGATGGGCATTTTCCGCATGGGGCAACTGATACGCTTCATCCCGGTTTCGGTGGTCATCGGCTTTACCACCGGCATTGCCGTGGTCATTTTCATGTCGCAGATCAAGGACTTTCTGGGGCTGAGTATCGACAAGCTGCCGCCTGGCTTCTTCGCGCAGATCGATACGCTGGCGCATTCCCTGCGTCTCGTCGATTGGCCGACGCTGGCGGTTTCCGTCGCGGCCTTCCTGTTTCTCTTGTTCTACAACCGCATGGCGCAAACCCGCGCTCTGGGTTTTCTGCGCCGCGCGCCCGGCCCGCTCGCCGTGCTGGTGGTGGGCACCGCCCTGACCGCGTTGCTGGATGTGCCAGTCAAGACCATCGGCGTGATTCCCCAGGAGATTCCTGCCTTTGCCCTGCCCAAGCTCTCGCTCGATACCCTGAGCCAACTGATTTCGCCCGCCATTGCCATCGCGCTCCTGGGCGCGATTGAATCTCTGCTCTCCGCCCGCGTGGCGGACGCCAGCATCGAGGACACGCACGACCCCAACCAGGAATTGATCGCGCAGGGACTGGCCAACCTCGCCGCGCCGCTGTTCGGCGGCTTCGCGGCCACCGGGGCGATTGCCCGCACCGCGACCAACATCCGTTCCGGCGGTCGCACCCCCATTGCCGGAATGGTGCACGCGCTGGTGCTGCTGGCCATCGTGCTCATCCTCGCGCCGTTCGCCCGCCACATTCCCCTGGCGATTCTTTCGGCCATCGTGGTCGTGGTTTCCCTCAACATGTTCGACCTCCATGCCTTCAAGCGGCTGCGGCATTTTTCCAACAATTACCGGATCATCATGTTGTCCACCTTCGTCATGACCGTCGTTTTCGGTCTGACGGTGGCCATCGAACTGGGCATGGTGCTCTCCTGCCTGTTGTTCATCTATCATATTTCCGATCTTACCCGCATCGAATCCGTGCCGCTTGCCAGGACTTCGGAGACGCGCTACACCGCCAGCGGCAAGCCGCGCATCGCCGCCTGGCGCATCTACGGCTCGCTTTTCTTCGGCGCGGCGAACAAATTGGAACCCTTGCTGGAGGTATCCTCCGGCGAGCCGGAAATCCTCATCCTGGATGCCCAGACCCTGATCCAACTGGACAGCACCGGATTGGACGCGCTGGAAAACCTGCACGGCAAACTTGCGCGCAGCAACGCCGCCCTGCTGCTCTCCGGCCTGCATGGACAACCCGCCGCCATGCTGAAAAAAACCGGCTTCCTCGAACGCCTGGGCGCGGAAAACCTTTTCCCCAACATCATCGCGGCGCTGCGCGCGGCGGAAAAGCGGCTGGAGGAGACGGCGAACGCGCCGGAAACCGTGCAACAAAACACATGACCGCGCGGATTTCTTCGCCGCCATCCCGCGTGGCGCATTGGGGGACGATCCACATTTCGAGCGCGATCCGCATTTGAAAATCCGGGAGCGTCCCGAAGGGACGCCTCCAGTGTGCGTCGGCGCTTCGTCTGGACGGTTTTTTCTCCACTTTCAATCGCTCCTTGGATTGGATTATCCGGGCGATCATGCATCGTGCTATCATGCATCGTCACAATCGTGCCTGTGCGACAAACAGGCATGAAATCAATCCACCCCAGTTGGAGCGTATATGCACGGGAAGTGCGAAATGCGCCTTGCAGATACCATGAGTTGTTCAAATCGGGAACGCGCTTGCTCGAATCGGGACAGGCGCGGCAATGGCGTTTTGCGTCAACAGATCGAAAGGG
>JAITEO010000165.1 GCA_031281985.1 Zoogloeaceae bacterium
CCCCCCCCCCCCCCACCCCCCCCCACTGGGTTGGGGGGGGGGGGGGCCGCCGGGGGCGGGCGCCCCCCCCCCCGGCACGGTCGTTGTCCGGGGTTTTTCTGGGAAAGTTGCAGCCTGCAAGGGCTTGCACCCTGCAAGCGGGGGAGGGGTGCCCGACAGGGCCAGGAGAGGGCGTCATTTTATGCGGCGCGCAGCGCCGGTAACTTTCCTGCTGAAAACCATGACAACCCGCCTTGCCACCCCCTCTCCCGCCCCTGTCGGGGCACCCTCTCCCCCAAAGGATTGGGGGAGAGGGAACGGCAGGCGTCCGCGCTTCGCCTGGAAAGTTATTGACTTGACATCCTCCACTTTTAACCGCACTCCTTGTCCTCCGATCTTGTTATCCCCCCCCATCCAATAGTAGCCTTCTGGCATTCATCCTGATTCGGATCCGAAAAAAAATGAGATTTCTTTTTTCTTGTTGGATCGGTGCCGCCTTCGTAGTTCTTCCCGTTATCGGCCTTGGCGCGGAGCCGCAGGAAGAAGCGGCGTACAGCGCGTGTGCCGCTTCGCTCGCCAAGGTAGCCAAGAAATCCGCGAAGCCGTTTGTCATCAGTGTGTATTCGCTCTTCAATGACAGGATGCCCTGGCGATACATGAAATATCCGGATGATTATTTCAGGGATCAGGATATGGATAGATATGGCGTCCCAACCAAACTGCAAAGGAGCGATATTCATCCGTCTTGCCTGGAAAATATCGATTATCAAGTCGAGAAACGTTACGACGCCATGAACAGCGTGGTAACCGGGTTGGATAAAGCCCAACCCATTTCTGTCATGCAATACGACAATCGCTACTATTTGTCGTTGTTCGACTGGTCGTATTTGGATTTTGACGATATTGGCGATGTCGTTTCCATGAATGTCGTCATTTTCGACATTGCGCGCCAGACAATGAATTTCGTGCCCAATGCGTCGGTTTGGATTACTGTCGAAGGATGCAACACGATTGTCGATATGTCCGTTACTGGCAGCGCCATGACGATGACCAAATCGTTTTATTGTCCAGAAACAACCGCCGATGGAGAACTCATCGGCGATGCCGATGGGAGAATTCCAAGATACATCAAGATGCATGACCCCTATGTAGTAGGGGAATATGAAATGGATTCGCAAGGGGCGCTGGTGGAAAAGCTCAAATTCGACCGCATCGATTTGCTGAAATAAGCCCGCAGGGAGTGGGGGCATTGCCTCACACGACCGGCGGGTCACTGGCTTTGCCGCCGCCGCAACTCTGGTCAGCCGCCGCGCCCGCTCCCCGGAACGCTTGTTGCCGCCAGGCTTCATATACGGTGACGGCGGCGGCGTTGGCGAGGTTGAGGCTGCGGTTGCCGGCGCGCATGGGCAGGCGGAGGCGTTGTTCCGGCGGGAATTCACCGAGGATATGCGCGGGCAAGCCGCGCGTTTCCGGGCCGAACAAAAAGACATCGCCGGGCAGGAAGGCGGCATCGCCATAGCAACGCCCGGCCTTGCTGGAAAGCGCGAAAATCCGCCGCCCCGCCAGTGCCGCGCGACAGGCCGGCCAGTCGGCGTGCCGACGCACCGTGGCGTATTCGTGATAATCCAGCCCGGCGCGGCGCAAGGACTTGTCGGCAAAATCGAAACCCAACGGCTCCACCAGATGCAACTCCGCACCCACATTGGCGCACAGACGAATGATGTTCCCGGTATTGGGCGGAATTTCCGGCTCGAACAGCACAAGGGCGAACATGATCAGAGGACAGAAGACAGAAGACAGAGGACAGAAAACCGGGTGCGCTGGGCGCGCTTTTTTTGGGGGATGCGTCAAAAGCAATCCGGCCGTGGGGGTTCGTTGCCTTTACTCCAAAGAAGGGCGAGCTTCGCTTGCCCTTCTTTGCTATATGAACCGGCAAAAAGTAAGATTTTACTTTTTGACGCCTCCTTCCTTCAGTATCGCACGGCTTGCGTTTGCGTTGTAGGGGGCGTGGCGGCGATTTCCTGTTGTCTCTTGCTGCGTGCCGCAAGGCGGGCGGCTTCGGCTTCCTGGAAGAGGCGCGCGCGTTCTTCGGGCGTCAGGCGTTCCGGGTTGGCGTAGTCTTGTTTCCAATCGTCATTGTCCGCCCAGGTTTGCGGCGATTGCCAGGTGGTGCGCGGCGCGCTGGCTTCGACGAGGAGCGCGAGCGCAAGCGAGAGCGTCTCTTCCTGCGAGGCCGGATCATGCGGGCGTCCGGCGGCGTTGCCCAGGGGAAAATCGGAAAAGAGAAAACGGGGCGCCCCGCAATATTCCACGATATCGCGGGCGCAGCCCAGCAGCACGGTACGGATGCCGTTTGCTTCCAGATGCCGGGCGGCCAGCGCCAGGCATTGATGACAGACCGGACAATTGGCGACGAGCAGCGCGGCCTCCACCCCGTCCTCCCGACAGCGGGCGAGAAGCTCCGGGGCGTCCACCGTGAGGGTCTGCCGCTGGCTGCGGTTGGTGGGAAAACCATGAAACCGCCGCGCGAGACGCAACCGCCCCGCAGCCGCCCAACGCCGCAGGAGCGGCAGGGGAAACCAGGTGCCGCTGTCTTCCATGCTCGTATGCTTGCGGTCTATGCCGACATGCGCTATCCGCAGATCGTGGTCTTTATCCGTATCGCCGGAATAGACGCGGTAGAACTTGGCGGCGGCGTTGTAGGGCGCGCCCGGCCCCTGGTCTCCCTTGTCCGGCTGGAAGGGCGCGGCGGTGGTGACCAGGGTGAGCGTGGTTTCGGCAAGCGGCCGGACAAGCGGCGCGAAAGGCGCGTCGTCGTGATGCGCCCAGACATAGGGCGTGTCATAACCCAGCGCCAGATACCAGGCGCGGGTGCGGGACATGTAGGGAATCATTTTTTTCGGCGGCAAAAAGTGAAAAGCTACTTATTGCCGGGTCAGTCAGCAAAAAAGGGCAAGCGGAGCTTGCCCTTTTTTGGAGTAAAGGCAAGGAAACCCACTACACATCCACCGTCCCTGTAGGGGCGCACTGCGTGCGCCCCTACGATAGTTGCACCGGCGGGGCTGGTTTTGCGTTGGGTTTTCACTTTTTGACGCCTATTTTTTAATCGAAGCGGATGTTTGCTGTGCGCACGATCCTGCCGTAGCGCGCCGAATCTTCCTGCAGGCGTTGCGCGAATTCGGCGGGCGTGGAGGGCCAGACTTCCAGTCCCTGTTGGGCGAGCTTTTCCCGAATTTCCGGCAATTGCTGGATGGCGGCGACTTCGCGGTTCAGGCGCTCCACGATCTCCTTGGGCAACTTGCCCGGCCCAATCAATCCGAACCAGGAAGGTACCTCGAAGCCGGGATAGCCCGCCTCGGCAACCGTCGGCACGTCGGGAAGGAGCGGCGAACGCTTGGCGGCGGCAATGGCCAGTCCCTTGACCTTGCCCGCCTTGATCTGCGGCGAGAGGATGGTGAGCGTGTCAAAGGCAAGATTCACCTCGCCGCCCAACAGCGCCGTGACCGCCGGGGCGCTGCCCTTGAACGGCACGTGCAACAGGGAGATGCCGGCGGTGGAAGCGAAATATTCCCCCGCCAGATGGATGATGGTGGTACTGCCGCTGGAAGAATAGGTGAAGTCGCCAGGCCGCTCCTTGGCCTGCCGCACCAGGTCCTTCAAACCGTCGACCTTGAAATTGGGCGCGGCGGCGATGACCACCGAAGTGTAGGCCAATTGGGAAATCGGCGTGAAATCCCGCACGGGATCGAAATTCAGCTTGGAAGCGACATGTGGCAGGATGGTCAATTGCCCGGTGGGCGTGACGGCCAGGGTATAGCCATCCGGCGTCGACTTGGCCAGGAATTCCGCGGCAATGGCCGTGCCCGCGCCTGGCTTGTTTTCGACAATTACCGGCTGCCCCAGACGCTCCGAGAGCTTTTCGGCAAAAAGCCTGCCCACGGTATCGCACGCCCCGCCAGGCGGATAGGGAACAAGCAGCCGCACGGTCTTTTGCGGCCAGGATTCCTGGGCAAGACCGGGAAGAGAAAACAAAATGACCGCAACAAACACCAGAAAGACCGAAAACAAGACAGGGATTCTGCGCGTACCGTTCATGACAAACTCCACGAAAAAAAAGAAAGCGCGTTTTCTTCGCGCCCCACGACAACGAAATCCATCATGAACGGCAAACTTATGCGTGTAAACGAATAAAAGATGTTTTATATATACTGTTTGATTATATGCGCAGGGTTGGGCGTGGTGCTTTTTTCAAAGGGTCGGATGCGCCTTTCAGACGAGAAGCGCTACCGCTCGCTTGTCGTTCCCTCTCTTCCGATATGGGGAAGACAAGCAAGCAGCGGCGTTTCGTCGGGAAGGGTTTTCCTCCTGTACAATGAAACCCGGATTTCGCACAAGATTCAAAAACGATGAAAAGGGAGGGGTTCCATGCGTATCGTCGTCTGCAAGACCGCGCTCTTGGCGGTTGTCGCCGCTTTTCTGGTGAGCGGGTGTTTCCTGCGCTATTCGGAAGAAGAGCGGGCGGACATTC
>JAITEO010000256.1 GCA_031281985.1 Zoogloeaceae bacterium
GAATAAGCGCGCGCTTTGCATATCATAAATATTCATTTGAATCGCTGACCGCTGGGTCGCTACATCCACGCCGTCTCACAGGTTGCCAACTACGCCCATGTCATCGAAACCGGCGACATTGTCATGAAGGGTCAGGCGACGAACTCAGGAACGATTCGCGCCGCATCGAAGCCTGTCCGGGATTTGGGCAGCACCAGGAAAAACCAGGGTCTGTTGACAATCAAGCAAGCCAAATGACAGATTTCCTTTCGCAAAGAACCGGGATTTTGTAGACCGGAACCATTCGTGCATGCGGCGCGCACCGCAACGGGGAACCCAGGCACGCCAACGACAAACCAATCCGGTGCAATTCCGCTGCACCACGGTGCGCTTTGGTGCTTCAACGTCGGGAAACAAACGGTCTCCACCGAACGATGCGTCTTGCCGCCCGACCCTGAGCGCATATAAAAAAACATTTATTTACATCAGGTTATGGCATGATTTGACCTTTTATTCCAACCATGCCCAGGCTGCTGGCACGAATCCTGTTTAAGGGAAAGCAACACAAGCTCAAAAAAGCAGACCATGCCCCACAACTCCGCATCGCGTGCTGTCGCGTCTCCAAGTCCGCCATGTCCACACGAATGGAGGAATCGCCATGTCATCGTCTACCCGCTCGCGGCGGGCGCGGCGGCGGGACGTACCGTCATGGTCAAGGACACCATCGATGTCGCGGGCGCGCCCACCGTTGCCGGGAGCAGCGCGCTGCAAGACGCCCCGGCGGCGGCAGCGCATGCGGAAGTCGTGGAAAACCTTCTCGCTGCGGGCTGCCGTCTCATCGGCAAGACCAACCTGCACGAACTCGCCTATGGCACCACCGGAATCAACCATTACACGGGCACGCCGGACAATCCGCGCTATCCGGGATGCATTCCCGGCGGTTCCTCCAGCGGTTCGGCGGTCGCGGTCGCGGCGGGTCTGTGCGATTTCGCGCTGGGCACCGACACCGGTGGTTCCATCCGTACCCCGGCAGCCTGCTGCGGCGTGTTCGGACTGAAAACCACTTTCGGGCGGATAAGCCGCAAGGGCGTCATGCCCGCCATCAGTTCGCTCGATTGCGTTGGCCCCTTCGCCCGCGACCTTGCTACCCTGGCAGCCGCCATGCGCGCGATCGACCCGACCTTCGGCGCGTTGCCGGACGTGGAACAGTTCACGCTGGGCGTTGTCCCCATCGCGGAAGGAACGGTGACGCCCGCCATCCGCGATGCCCTGCACCTGCTGCTGGAGGAAAGCGCCCTGCCGCGCGTGACAACGCCCTTGCCCGGCCTTGCCGCTGCCTATGAGGCCGGGATGAAGATCATCGGGCGGGAGACCTGGAACGCCTGCGGGCATCTTCTCGCCACCGGCAAGGTCGGTGCGGATGTGGCAGCGCGTCTTGCCGCTGCCGCGAAAATCACCGATAACGAACTGGCCGCTGCCGAAACCGTGCGCGCCGCCTTTACCGCCGAAGTGGATGCCGCGCTGGAGCACGCGCCCATCCTGGCGCTGCCCAATCTGCCCTTTGCGCCGCCACGTCTGGAAGACGCCGCCGACACCCGCGCCCTGCTGGGCATGACGGCCTTCGTGCGTCCCTTCAATCTTTCCGGGCATCCCGCCCTTTCCCTGCCCTTTTCCGGCGGCTCGCCCCTGAGCCTGCAATTCGTCGCCCGCAAGGACAACGAAGCCTTCCTGATCGCCGCCGCCGAAGCCTTCCTGAAACGGTTGCGCCGCTCGCCGCGCGCGCCGCAACCGCCCACGCCGCTCGCCTGATTCCGCACGGCGGCGTTTTTGCAGCGCCAGCCGGATCACGCGCATCCCCCCTTTTTTCGCGCGCTTTCCCTGTGTTCGGGAAAGACGGGGTTGCGTTTGCCTTTTTCTCCGCATCGCTTTGTTTCAGAAGGAATTCACGATGACCAGCAATACCTTGACCTCTCTCGCGGATACGCCCGAATTCCAGGCGTTGAACGCGGAAATCCGCACCCGCGCCCGGTCGGGCGAATTCGACCGGATTCGCCATATCCCGCAGGACGTTGTCTCCCGTTTCGTCAAACTGGGCGTCTATCGCTATCTTGTCCCCAAGGCCTTTGGCGGCATGGGCGGTGGCCCGGCGGAATTCTGCCGCATGGTGGAAACCATCGCCTACCATGACGGCTCCGCGGGCTGGGTGGCGAGCTTCGGCATGAATCCCATGTACCTGGCCGCCCTGCCACTCGACACTCTCCACGAAATCTATCGGCAGAACGGCCCGGACATCGTCTTCGCGGGCGGCATCTTTCCGCCACAGACGGCGGAAGTCGTTCCCGGCGGCTACAGGCTCAACGGACGCTGGAAATTTTCCAGCGGCTGCATGTGCGCCACCATACTGGGCGTCGGCATCATTCCGCAGACGGGGGATGCCAACCCCCTGCCGCGCATGGCCCTGCTGCCGCGCGCGCAGGTCACCGAGATCGACGAAACCTGGGACACCATCGGCTATCTCGCCACCGGCAGCCACGATCTCATCCTCAAGGATGTGGTGGTCGCGCCGGAATACACCTTCATTCGCGGCGGCAAGCCCAATCTCGACGAGCCGTTTTTCAAGTTCTATCCCTCGCTCTCCTTCGCCACGCAGGTGCTCTCCATCGTCGGCGCAGGCGTGGCGCGCGCGGCGCTGGATGCGTTCTACGAGATGACCGGCTCCTACAAGGCCGTGACCGGCGCGCCCTCGATCGGCGAACGTCCCTTGACGCTCGCCGAGGTCGGCAAGCTGGAAGCGGAACTGCGCGCGGCGCGCGCGTTCTTCTACGAAGCCATCGAGGAAGCCATGACCGATGTGGAGAACGGCAAACGGGTATCGGTATACAAGACCAACAACCTGCGCCTTTCCTGCACCCACATTGCCCGCGTCTCGGCGGAAGTGGCGCGCGGCGTGCAGAGGCTCACCGGCATGGCGGGCATCTACCGCAACCATCCCATCGCCCGCATGGTGAACGACACGATGGTCGGCACCCAGCACGCCTTCATGGGCGACATCACCTACCAGAACGCGGGCAGCATCTTCTGCGGCAGGGAACCACTGCCCGGCTATCTCTGACATTTGGAGTCCTGAATCATGAGCGAACAAAAACCCCTGCGCGTCCTGCTGTGTTTTGGCAACAACCAGAACTTCTTCAACGCGCCCCGCACGGAGCAACTGGAAGTCTGGGACGCCTTTTCCCGCATGTGGAACGGCATCCACGATCTTCCCGGCGTCAGCGTGCTGGGCAACCTGGACGATGACCAGAGCATGGTCGGCCCTTCATACGGTTATCCCTGGACGACCTATCTGCTTGCCGATTTTCCCGATCTCGCCACGGTGCATGCCGCCTGCAATCTCCTGCGCACCACCGCCGTCGACAGGGAAGGCGTCTACAAGCTCTGGAAGTATTTCAAGGTCGAAGCGCGTGTTGGCCGCGAACTGATCGTGCAGCGCGCCTGAACCTTTTTCCATTTTCATGAAGGAATCATCAATGACCACGCAAAACTACGCCGATCTTGTGCAAGCCGATCGCGTCCACACCTCGCTCTACACCTGCCCGGAAA
This sequence comes from Zoogloeaceae bacterium, assembly GCA_031281985.1. Classification (GTDB taxonomy): domain Bacteria; phylum Pseudomonadota; class Gammaproteobacteria; order Burkholderiales; family Rhodocyclaceae; genus Azovibrio. The sequence goes on from JAITEO010000256.1 coordinate 3,580, forward strand.
TCTTCGAGGTGGAGATGCGCAAGATCTTTGAAAACACCTGGGTCTGGGTCGCCCACGAGAGCGAAGTGCCGGAAGCCGGCAGCTACAAGAACACCTTCATCGGCAAGCAGCCGGTCATCGTGGTGCGCGACCGGAAGGGCGAAATCCGCGTCCTCCTGAACCGCTGCCGCCACCGTTGCGCCACTGTCTGCGAAGGCAAGAAAGGCAAGACGCAGAGTTTCGTCTGCCCCTACCATGGCTGGGCGTTCGGCCTCGACGGGTCGCTGCGCAGCGTGCCCTACGAAGCAAGCTACGGCCCGGAAGGTCTCGACAAGAGCAAGCTGCCGCTCCCCGGTCTGCGGGTGGAATCCTATCAGGGCATGGTGTTTGCCACCTTCCGCGACGACCTCTGCTCGCTTTCCGACTGGCTTGGCCCCGCGAAGAAGTGGATGGATCTCTTCATGAAGCAGGGTGCGGGCTTCGGCATTTCCGTTCCCGGCGAGCAGCGTTTCCGCTTTCCCGGCAACTGGAAGATCCAGCTCGAAAACACCACCGACGCCTACCACTTCCCGCTGGTGCACAAATCCTTCCTGACCACGCTGGACCCGCAGGCGCTCAAGACCTTCAGCTTCATGGAAGGCGACGGCTTCGTGGAGGATCTGGGCAACGGTCACAGCGTGATGGTGATGATTCCCGAACTCGTGGATCTGGAGGCCGATCTCGACAAGATCATCCCCGACCGTTTCCGTGACCTTGCCGACGATCTGCGCGCCGAAGGCTATGACGACCTCACCGTCAGGAAGATCGTGCGCGCGGTGGGCGGCACCGGCTTCAACCTCAACATCTTTCCCAACATCGCCTGCTCGATGGCCTTCTTCCGCGTGCTGCGTCCGGTTTCGGTGGAGGAAACCGAGATTCACCATGCCGTCATCAACATGAAGAACGGCCCCGTCATCGCCAACCAGATGCGGCTCAGGCTGCACGAATATTTCCAGGGGCCTCTGGGCTTCGGCACGCCGGACGACGGCGAGGCCTGGTGTCGCGTGCAGGCGGGCGTTCATGCCTCCGGCAAGACGGAAGAAGACAAATGGCTGATGGTCAATCGCGGTCTGCCCATCGAAACGGTGGGCGTGGATGGCCCCCGCAGCGACCTCACCGCCGAAACCGGAATGCGCGCCGCCTACCGCCAATGGCAAAAGATGATGGGCGCGTAAAAAGACGGCAAAAAGCAAAACCCTGCTTTTTGCCGGATCAACCCGATACCGAAAGGAACATGAACATGAGCTTTACCCTGCAAGAAGTCACGGCCTTCCTCTGGAAGGAGGCCGACCTCCTCGACCGCAAGGCGCATGACGCCTGGCTTGCCCTGTGGGAAGAAAAAGGCCGCTACATCGTGCCGATCCAGCCGGACGCCACCGACTTTTTCAACATCCTCAATTTCGCCAACGACGACCATGCCATGCGCGTGATGCGGGTGAATCGCTTGAGAAGCGGCGAAGCCGTCTCCACCACGCCGCCACCGCGCACCTCGCGTCTCACGGCAAGCATCGTCATCGAAGCGGACGACGGCGTGACGGTGAAGGCGCGTGCTGCCCAGCACCTCTACGAGTTCCACAAGGATCGCGCGCGCTTTTACGCCTCCATCCTTGAATACACACTGACGCGCAGCGGCTGCGGCGATTTCAGGATCGCGCAGAAGATCGTGCGCCTCTTGAACTCCGACGACGCCATTGCCAGCGTCGGCTACATTCTTTGAGGAAAGTCGCCATGTCGAATGGAACCACATCCGAAACGCCGAAAGCAGCAAAAGCGTCAGTTGCGCTGGTCACTGGCGCGGCGCAGGGATTGGGGTTCGCCATTGCCAGCCGTCTTCTGGCGGCGGGTTTCAAGGTCGCGCTCACCGGGCGCGAACTGGAAGGCGTCGAGGCCGCTGCGGCGGCGCTGGACCCGGATGGCGAAAACACCCTCGCCCTGAAGCTCGATGTCACCGTGCGCCAGGATTTCGTGACGGCGCTTGCCGCCGTCGAGGCAAGGCTGGGCACGCTCACCGCCGTGGTGAACAACGCCGCCGTCACCAGAATGACGCCTGTGCTGGAGATTACCGAAGCGGAATTCAACGAAGTGGTCACGACCAATCTCACCAGTGTCCTGACGAGTTGTCAGGTGCTGGGAAAGCACATGGCGGACAGGGGTTACGGACGCATCGTGAATCTTGCCTCGCTTGCCGGACAGAACGGCGGCACGGCGACCGGCGCGCATTACGCCGCTTCCAAGGGCGGCATCATCACGCTCACCAAGATTTTCGCCAAGGAATTCGGCCCCTGCGGCGTCACGGTAAATGCCATTGCCCCCGGCCCCACCGATTCGCCGCTGGTGCGCGGCATGTCCGAAGAAAAAACGCAACAGGTGCTCGCCAACATCCCGGTACGCCAGTTCGGTTCCCCGGATTTTCTGGGCGATCTCGTCGTGCTGCTCACCAGTCCCGAAGCCGCCTTCGCCACCGGCGCGACTTGGGATGTGAACGGCGGTCTCTACATGCGCTGAGAAGGCTTCAAAACGTGAAAACCAGCCTTTTGTGCGGCAAAGCCCCTGTCTTCCCCCCTGACAAGGGGGGATTGAGGGGGGTTTCAGAGGCGGGTCGATCCGCATCAGACCCTGGTGGCCTTCCACCGCCGCCAACCCCTCCCCGACCCTCCCCTTGTCAGGGGAGGGCGTGTGGTCGCGCTTCATCTGGAGTTCGCTTTTTGACGCCTGCTGATTTTTCCCCAACCTCCGAAAGAATCCCGCTCCCATGACCTCACATCCCACCCTGCGCCTCGCCATTGTGAAACGCGCCGTCGAAGGCGGCGGCACGGTGCTGCTCGATCTCGCCCACCCGGATGGTGTGCCCTTGCCGCCCTGCACGGCGGGCGCGCATGTCGAGCTTGTCATCAGTCCGACGCTCACGCGCCCCTATTCGCTCTGCGGCGATCCCGCCGACCGTTCCCGCTACCGGCTGGGCATCCTCAACGATCCAGCCTCGCGCGGCGGTTCCCGCGCGGTGTTTGAACAGTTCCATGAAGGACGCATTGTCGAGGTGAGCACCCCGCGCAATCTCTTTCCACTCGATCCTGCCGCCACGAAAACGCTGCTCATCGGCGGCGGCATCGGTATCACCCCCATGCTGGCGATGGCGTATGCCCTTACGGCGGCGGGCAAGGATTTTGAACTGCACTACAGCGCCAAAAGCCGCGCGGTCGCTGCCTTCCTGCCGGAACTTGCCGCCGCGCCTTTCGCCAACAGCGTCTTCCTGCATTTTTCCGATGAAGCACGCGCCGACCTTGCCGCCGTGATTGGAACGGGCGCTGCCGGAAAGCATGTCTATACCTGCGGTCCCAGGCGCCTGATGGATGCGGTCATCGCCACCGCCAGGGCGCAGGGCTACGCCGAGGCCAACATCCATTCCGAATATTTCCAGGTCGAGGTGGATAACACCGGCGGCGGGTTCGAGGTCGTGGCGAAAAAGAGCGGCAAGACCCTTTCTGTCGCGCCCGGCGAGAGCCTGCTGCACGCGCTCACGGCGGCAGGCATCGCCATGCAGAAATCCTGCGAGCAGGGCGTCTGCGGCGCTTGCCTCGCCGATGTGCTGGAAGGCGTGCCCGACCACCGCGACAAATACCTGACCGACGACGAAAAGGCGGGCGGCGATCTCATCGTCACCTGCTGCTCGCGGGCGAAGTCGCCCCGGCTGGTGCTGGATGTGTAGAAAGACGTCAAAAAGTGAAAACCTACTTTTTGCCGGTTCAGTCAGCAAAAAAGGACAGGCAAAGCCTGCCCTTTTTTGGGAGAAAAACAACGCAACACCAGGGCCGCTCTGGTTTTTCGTTGTTTTTACATGGTTTGAAGGCGAGGCTGCCTCGCTTTCAAACCCAAATCAACCCGGCAAAAAGCAGGGGTTTACTTTTTGACGCATGACCAAGGAACCATGATGGACATCAAAACCTTCCGCGACGCCATGTCGCACCTCGCAGCGGCCGTGAACATCATCACCACCGACGGAAGCGCGGGCCGCTGCGGCTTCACCGCCACGGCGGTGGCAAGCGTCACCGACACGCCGCCCACCCTGCTGGTCTGCATGAACCGCGCGTCCTTCCTGCATTCCGCCTTTCTGGAAAACGGCAGGCTGTGCGTCAACACGCTCGCGGGCGACCAGAGCGGACTTTCCGGTGTGTTCGCCAATGCGCACCTGGATGCCGAGGCGCGTTTCGCCTGCGGCGAATGGCACAGCGAACCCGACGGCTCGCCGCGTCTGGCCGGAGCGTTGGCGCACTTCGACTGCCGCATCGCCCAGACCGTCGAAATCGGTACGCACAGCGTCTTCTTCTGCGCGGTGGAAAGCCTCCACTGCGAACCCGGCGCGGCACTCGTCTATTTCGACCGCGCCTACCACAGCGTTCCCGCCCCGGTGGCGGCATGAATACAAACAACCCGCTTTCCCCGCCCCGCGCCGTCAGACGCGCATTTTCCCCAACAGGAGTTTTCAAAATGAAAGACAAATCCCGCATCCCTCACCTGGCAAGACTTGCCTGTAGCATCGCCGCGCTTGCTTCCGGCGCGGCGATGGCGCAAACCAACGTGCAGATCTACGGCACCATCGACCTGGGCTTTGCCCATCGCGGCGATGCCATAACGAAGGGCGTCGGCAACCAGAACGCCATTGATTCCGGCAATTCCGCTGGCGACCGGCTGGGTTTTCGCGGCACGGAAGACCTGGGCAACGGCTTCAAGGTGGGTTTCAATCTGGAAGCCGGATTCAATGCCGATCGCGGCGTGCATCCAACCCAGTTGTTCAACCGCCAGGCCTGGCTGGGACTGGAGGGCGGTTTCGGCACGCTGCGCGCCGGACGGCAATACACCTCGCACTTCGCCTACGCCGCCACGCTCGATCCCTTCGCGGCGGGCACGGTGGCGGAATACCGCAATCTCTACCTCAACATCGCCGGAACCACCGACGCCGGACTGCTCGACGGCCTGTTCGATCCCACCCGCGTGGACAACGCGCTCACCTATATTTCTCCCTCATTTGCGGGCTTCAACGTCACCGCGCAGGCTTCCAGGCAGGCGCGTGGGCAGGAAGGCACGGGCAACGACGGCGATCTGAAATACGTCTCCCTCTTTCCTCGCTATGTGAATGGCCCGATCGACATCGGCGCGCAGTATTACCGCTTCAAGTCGGACAAGTACCTCACCCTCGCGGGCGTGACCAACCCGGAAGTGAAGAACTGGCTCGTCGGCGGTTCCTACGATTTCGGCGTGGCGAAACTTTCCGCCTTCTACGACCGCTCGAAGATGGAAGCGGATACCGCCGCTTTCGACGGCATGACGCACAAGAGCTGGCTCATCGGCGCGCGTGTGCCGTTCGGCAAGCATGCCCTGCTGGCTTCCTGGCTGCGCGGCAAGCTCGCGCGCAACGGTACCAGCGGCGTCTCCAGCCAGTTGGGGCTGGGCTACACCTATCATTTTTCCAAACGTACCAATTTTTACGCGGCCTGGGCGGACGATCGCAACGACCGCGACCGCCGCGTCACCCTCAACTCTCCCACCGTGGCCTACGACGCGGGCAACGGCGGCCCCTCGAAGCATTACCAGAACGGCTTCCAGTTCGGGCTGCTGCACAAATTCTGAGAAAACGTCAAAAAGTGCCCCCCTGCTTTTTGCCGTTCAAACAACCCGTCCGGTGACGGACGGGACTTCCGCCTGATTTTCGACGAAAGGATTTTCCCGCATGACGAATCCCCTTTACCTCAACCCCGTCGACCCTGGACGCCAGCCTTCCTGCCCGGACGCGGAATGGGCGTTGCGCTGCCAGTTGGCGGAGTGTTATCGCCTCATCGACCACATGGGCTGGACGGAGACCATCTTCAATCACATCTCCGCCCGCCTGCCCGGCCCCGCGCACCACTATCTGGTGAATCCGATGGGCCTGAACTACAGCGAGGTCACGCCCGGCAATCTCATCAAGTGCGACCTCAAGGGCAACCGGATCGAGGATGCTCCCTACGAGGGCAACCCGGCGGGCTTTGCCCTGCACGCGGTCATCCACGAACACCGCCCGGATGTGCACTGCGTGCTGCACACCCACACCACGGCGGTTTCCGCCATCGCGCAGAAGGAGGCGGGCTTCGACCACAACAATTTCTATGGCGCGCAGCTTTACGGGCGGGTCGGCTACCACCGCTTCGAGGGCATCACCCTCTTCGCCGAGGAAAAGGCGCGCATGCTCGCCAGCATCGGCGACAAGGCCGTGCTGGTGCTGCGCAATCACGGCATTGCCATCGCCGAAGCTTCGGTGCCAAAAGCGTTCTTCCTCACCTGGATCGTGCAGCGCGCGGCGGAAATCCAGCTTGCGGGCGCTTCCATGCCGGGGCCGGATACGCATGTGCATACGGCGGTACGGCAAAAATGCGCCGATCTCGCCGCCATGCTGGTCGCGGAAAAGGATGTCGCCGAAATGACTTTTTACGCACTCGTTCGCAAGATGCACGCCGAACAGGGCACACCTTTTTTTCAGTAACAACCCCAACACAGGAGTTCCAGAACATGAGCATCATCCTGAAAGAAAAACTCGATTCCAGCATCGCCTGGCGCGGCATCGACCTCCAGGATCGCAGTACCTGGCTGACCTGGCTGAAAGAGGCGGAAATTGCCGCCCTGGAAAAAGCGATGCAGGGCGTCAAGGCCAAGGGACTGAAAGCGCCTTTCTTCACCAAGGCTGATTTCGTCCTGCCGCCGGAGGTCACACGCTTCATCGACGGCCTTGTCGACGAACTGGAAAACGGGCGCGGTTTCTTCCTGATGCGCGGCCTGCCCGCCGAACGATACAGCGAGGAGGAAATGGCGATCATCTACTACGGCATGGGTCTGCACATGGGCGAAACCCTGTCGCAGAACGAACGTGGCGAGCTGCTTTCCGCCGTGACGGCGGTTGGCGATCCGGCGAAGAAAAGCACCCGCGTCTATGAAACCAACGAATTTCTCGATTACCACACCGACCCTTCCGATGTGGTTGGCCTGCTTTCCGTCAAGAAGGCGAAACAGGGCGGTCTTTCCAGCATCGTCTCGGTGGCGGCGCTCTACAACGAGATTCTGGAAAAGTACCCGGAATATCTGGGGCTGCTCTACCGCCCGGTCTACTTCGATCATCTGGGCGAGGAATTGCCCTCGCGCTCGCCGATCTTTTCGTACCACAAGGGCAAGCTGGCCTGCCGTTATCTGCGCAAATATCTGGAAGTCGGCATGGAACGGCGCGGCTGTCCCATTTCCACGGTGGAACACGAAATGCTGGAGCTGATCGATTCCATCATCGGCAATCAGGAAATCCACCTCGACATGATGCTGGAGCCGGGCGACATGCAGTTCGCCAACAACTACGCCATCCTGCATTCGCGTAGCAGTTTCGAGGACTGGGATGACCCGAAGGAGAAACGCAAGCTCCTGCGCCTGTGGCTGAAGATGCCCAACGCGCGGGAACTTGCGCCTGAATTCCCCGCCTGCAAGGGCATTCCCCAACGCGACCGGATGCCGGATTACTGAGCGTCTCCCCATCGCGCACAAACAAAAACACCCCCCAACCCCAAGGAAAAACACAATGCTGAAAAAAGCACTTTTCGCGCTGGCCGCCGCCGCGCTTGTCACCTCCGCCGCCGCGCAGATCAAGGTCGGCGTGGTCAGTTCCGCCACCGGCCCCGCCGCCGCCATCGGTGTACCGCAGAAAAACACGGTGAGCCTGCTGCCGAAGATCATCGCCGGGTACACGGTCGATTACCAGATTCTCGTGGACGGCGGCGATCCCACCGCCGCGGTTTCCGCCACGAAGAAACTCATCGGCGAGCAACAGGTCGATGTCATCTTCGCCAACACGACCGTGCCCAACACCATCGCCATGATTCCCTTTGCCGCCGATTCCGGCACGCCGATGATTGCGCCGGTCGGCTCCATGCTCGTTGTCGCGCCCATGAACGCGCAGAAGAAATGGGCGTTCAAGACCACCCAGAACGACGATGTCGCGGCGGAAATTCTCTTCGCGCACATGGTGAAACAGGGGGTGAAGACCCTGGGCGTCATCACCACCAGCGACCCCTACGGCGGCAACTGGGAAAAGGAAGCGCAACGCCTCGCGCAGCAACAGGGCGTCAGGATCGTGGCCAACGAGAAATTCAACCGCGTCGACACCTCCGTCACCGCCCAGGCGCTGAAACTCGTTGCCGCGAAACCGGACGCCGTGCTCATCGCCGCGCCCGGCGCGCCTTCGCTGCTGCCGCACGTCGCGCTCGCCGACCGGGGTTATCGGGGACAAATCTACCAAAGTCACGGCGCGGCCATGGATCTCTTCAGGAAACAGGGCGGCAGAAAGGTGGAGGGCGCCATCGTGGTGGGCAGCATGATGATGGTGCTGGCCGAAATTCCCGACAGCAACCCTTCCAAGAAAGTGATGCGGGAATACGTCACCGCCTATGAAAAAGCCTTCGGCGAAGCCAGTCCCTTCGGCTCGCAGGCTTACGACGCCGGACTCCTTTTCGCCAACGCCGTCCCCGCCGCCGCGCAAAAAGCCAAACCCGGCACGCCGGAATTCCGCGCGGCGCTCCGGGACGCGCTGGAAGCCACGCGCGACCTCGTCGGCACCCAGGGCCGTTACACCATGTCGCCCCAGGATCACAGCGGCATGGATCGGAAAGGCGCCGCGGAACTCATGACCATCCGAAACGGTCAGTGGACGCGCGCGCGCTGACCTTTTCCTTCCCCCATTTTCAACACAATCCCAAAAAAGGAGACCTCGACATGACCTCGGAAGCACACATCGCCAATCTCACCCGCCGCCTCGAAGTGCTGGAGGCCGAAGCCGACATCCGCCGCATCCAGGCGCGCTACATGTTCCTGTGCGATACCCCCAACCCGGAATACGGCGTCGCCGACGACCAGGAACGCATCGCGCGCATTCTCGACCTCTACACGGAAGATGCCGTATGGGAAGGCGTGGGCGAGTACTACACCAACCAGTTCGGACGCGCCGAAGGCAAGGCCGCGCTCAGGCAGCATTTCGAGCATTTCTGGGGTTCGCGGCAGGAACCGCTTCTGCTCCTGAACGCGCACTACCTCACCTCGGAACAGATACACGTGCACGCGGAAGGCAACACCGCCGATGGACAGTGGATACACATGCAGCCCTGGCTTTTTTCCGACGGCAAGGCGCTGATTCGCTCCAGCCGCCTCAACAACACCTTCAGAAAGGAAAACGGCGTCTGGAAAATCACCCGCACCCGCACGGAAAACGTGTTCGTCGCGCCCTTGCCCCAACATTTCGCGGAAAGCTATCCCAAGGCTTCCGTACTGATGCGGCCGTAATCCATTTATCCATTTTGTTTTCAGGAGAAAACCCCATGTTCCCCAAATATCTCGCCACATTCGCCGCTACACTGACTTTCACCATCGGCGCGGCAAACGCCCAGGTCAGGATAGGCGTCATCGCCTCCTCCACCGGCCCGGTTGCTTCCATCGGCATTCCACAGAAAAACTCGGCGGCGCTCCTGCCAATCAGGGTTGGCGACCTGACCGTCGAATACGTGGTGCTGGATGACGGCAGCGACCCGACCGCCGCCGTCACGGCGGCGAAGAAGCTCATCAACGAGCATCACGTCGACGCCATCATCGGGCCTTCCGGCTCGCCACAGGCGATGGGACTGGTGCAGTTCGTCGCGGAAGCGGGCACGCCGATGATCGCGCCGGTCGGCTCGGCGGGCGTGGTGCTGCCGATGAACGCGCAGAAGAAATGGGTGTTCAAGACGACGCAGAACGACAGCGCCAGCGTGGAAGTGTTGCTTGCCCACATGGCGAAGACCGGCATCCGAAAAATCGGCGTCATGATTTCCAACGATGCCTTCGGCGAAAACCGCTACAAGGAGATCGTCGCCCAGGCCAAGGGTTTTGGTCTTTCCATTGTGGCGAATGAAAAATACCAGCGCGGCGACACCTCGGTGATGGGACAGGTGATGAAACTCATCGCCGCCAAGCCGGAGGCCATCTTCATCGCCTGCCCCGGCTCGCCCGCCATCCTGCCGCAGGCCACCCTGCGCGACAAGGGCTACAAGGGCCGGATCTACCAGTCCGACGGCGCGGCGCTGGAAGCCTTCCTGAAACAGGGCGGCAAGAAAGTGGAAGGCACCATCCTGCAAGGCAGCATGATGCTGGTGCTCTCCGAAATCCCGGCCAGCAATCCGTCCAGGAAGGTGATGAGCGATTACGTCGCCGCCTACGAAAAACGCTTCGGCAAGGCGGAAACCTTCGGCTCGCAACTCTATGACGCGGGACTCCTGGTCGCCAACGCTATTCCCGTCGCGGTGCGAAAAGCCAAACCCGGCACGGCGGAATTCCGCGCCGCGCTCCGGGACGCGCTGGAAGCCACCAAGGATTTCGTCGCCACACAGGGCCGCTACAGCATGACCCCGGAAAACCACAGCGGCATGGACAAGAAAGGCGCGAACGAACTCATCACCGTGCAGGAGGGCAAATGGCGGCTGGTGCGCTGAAGCTTTGCCACACGCCCTCCCCTGACAAGGGGAGGGTTGGGGAGGGGTTTTATGGCGTTGGAACAAGAACCAACGCTCAAGGCAAACCGAACCGCCTCTAAAACCCCCTTCGATCCCCTCTTGTCAGGGGGGAAGCGCGCGCCCTCCCCTGACAAGGGGAGGGGGCGGCAGGAGACAGGAAACAGGAAACAGAGAAAACATGCGGCGCTGCGCGCCGGTAAAAAATCTGTCTCCTGTCCCCTATCCCCTGTCTCCTGTCACTTGAACCCAACTTACGCCAACCAGGATTTTTCATGGACATCGACCTTCCCATTGCCCTGATTCTGGGGCAGGACGGCATCATCAACGGCGCGATTTATGCCCTGTTGGCGCTTGCCATTCTGCTCGTCTTCACGGTGACGCGCGTGCTGATGATTCCCCAAGGCGAATTCGTCGCCTTCGGGGCGCTCACCATGGCGGCGCTGCAAGCCGGACAACCGGCGCGGCTGGTGTGGCTCCTGGCGGCGCTCGCCGTTGCCGAGGCTATCGCCGACCTGATCGTACTGCGCACACGGCGGCAGGGCGCGCAGGTCACGTTTTCCGCCCTGCTCGTCAAGCTCGCCTACCCCTTCGTGCTGGCGGCGCTGCTCTACAACCTGCCGACGGCGACATTGCCCATGCCGGTACAGGCCATGTTTACGCTTGCCATCATCGTGCCGATGGGGCCGCAGATCTACCGTCTCTTCTTCCAGCCCATCGCCAGCGCCCCCTCGCTCATCCTGCTGATTGCCGCCATCGCGGTGGATGTCTCGCTGGTGGGTGTCTCCCTCTTCGTCTTCGGCCCGGAAAGCGCCAGCACCGCGCCCTTTTCCGAGGCGAGCTTCGAGTTTGGGAGCGTCAACGTCAGTTCCCAGGCGCTGTGGGTCGTGGGCAGCGCGCTTGCGCTCATCGTCGCGCTCTGGCTCTTTTTCAGCCATACCCTGCATGGCAAGGCGTTGCGCGCCGCCGCCGTCAACCGCACCGGCGCGACCCTGATGGGCATCTCGCCGGTCTTCGCGGGAAAAGCGAGTTTTCTTCTCGCCACCCTGCTGGGCGCGCTCTCCGGCATCCTGATTGCGCCCATCACGCCCATTTCCTTCGATTCCGGCTTCGTCATCAGCCTGAAAGGTTTTGTCGGCGCGATCATCGGCGGTCTCATCAGCTATCCGCTGGCGGCGGCGGGCGCGCTCGCCGTGGGCCTCATCGAAGCCTTCGCCGCCTTCTGGGCCAGCAGCTACAAGGAAGTCATCGTGTTTACCCTCATCATTCCCTTTCTGCTCTGGCGCTCGCTGACCCGTCACACCCTGGAGGAAGAAGAATGAACGCGCTCACCCTCCGCGCCTGTTTCCAGAACCGGCCGCTCTGCATCCTCCTCGCGCTCGTCGCTGTCGCGCCGCTCATCGCGCCGGAATTCCAGGTAACGCTGCTCAACTACATCGGCCTTTACGCGCTGGTGGCGGTCGGCCTCGTGCTGCTGACCGGCGTGGGCGGTCTCACCAGTTTCGGCCAGGCCGCCTTCGTGGGACTGGGGGCCTATACCACTGCCTTTCTCACCACCGCGCAGGGGTTGCCCGGCTGGATCGCCTGGGCGGGCGCTTCTCCCTGGCTTACGCTCTTCATCGGTCTGGCGCTGTCGGCGGGCGTGGCGCTGATTCTGGGCGCGCTGACCCTGAAACTCTCCGGCCACTATCTGCCGCTGGGCACCATCGCCTGGGGCATTTCGCTCTATTTCCTCTTCGGCGCGCAGGAGGCGCTGGGCGGTCACACCGGGATTTCCGACATTCCGCCGGTTTCGCTCTTCGGCCTGACGCTGGATACGGGCGGCAAGATGTTCTACCTCATCTGGGCCTTTCTCTTCGCCGCCATCTTCACCGCGCAGAATCTCCTGGATTCGCGCGAAGGCCGCGCCATTCGCGCCCTGCAAGGCGGGCGCGTCATGGCGGAGGCCATGGGCGTTGATACCATGCGTTCCCGCATGGTGATTTTCGTGATTGCCGCGCTGCACGCCTCGGCGGCGGGCTGGCTTTACGCCCACATGCAACGCTTCGTCAACCCGACGCCCTTCTCCGTGCACAGCGGCATCGAATACCTGTTCATGATCGTGATCGGCGGCGCGCGTCACGTCTGGGGCGCACTGGTGGGCGCGGGCGTGCTCACCGTGATGAACGAGTGGCTACAGGACTGGCTGCCGAAACTGCTGGGACAGGCGGGCAACTTCGAGGCCATTGTCTTCGGCATCCTGATGATCTTCATGCTGCACCACGCCCGCGCCGGACTCTGGCCCTTCTTCGTCCGGCTCTATGCCCGCGCATGCCCCCTCACCCCGCGTCCGCCGCCGCGTGTGGAAGGCGTCGCGCCCCTGTCGCGCCGGACGATGCCGGAAAAAGGCGCGACCATCCTGGAAGCGTGCCACGTCACCCGCAGGTTCGGCGGTCTCATCGCCAACAACGACATGAACCTGGAAGTCCGCGCGGGCGAAATCCTCGCGCTGATCGGCCCCAATGGCGCGGGCAAAAGCACCATGTTCAACCAGCTTTCCGGCGTGGATACGCCCACTTCCGGCGAGGTGCGCTTTCTCGGCCATTCCGTCGCCGGACTCGGCGCGCGCGCGATTGCCCGCCAGGGACTCAGCCGCACCTTCCAGCATGTGAAATTGATGCCCGCCATGAGCGTGCTGGAAAATGTCGCCATCGGCGCGCACCTGCGCGGCAAAAAGGGCGTTTTCGCCGCGGCCTGGCGACAGGAGCGCGCGGAGGAAACACAACTGCTTGCGGAAGCCGCGCGGCAAATCGAGCGCGTGGGGCTTGCCGAATTCATGATGAACGAAGCGGGCAGCCTCGCGCTGGGGCAGCAGCGTATCCTCGAAATCGCGCGGGCGTTGGCTTCCGACCCCTGCCTGCTCCTTCTGGACGAACCGGCGGCAGGCTTGCGCCTGAAGGAAAAGGAGGCGCTGGGCGAACTCCTGCGGAAACTGCGCGCCGAAGGCATGGCCATCCTGCTCGTCGAACACGACATGGATTTCGTCATGGGATTGGTGGATCGCGTCGTGGTCATGGAATTCGGCGAAAAAATCGCCGAGGGTCTGCCGGAGGAAATCCAGCAGAACCCGAAAGTGCTGGAAGCCTATCTGGGAGGTGTCGAGGAATGAACGCAAGCGAAGAAAAACTGCTGGAAGTCAGGAACCTGCACGTCGCCTACGGCAAGGTGGAAGCCCTGCAAGGGGTGAGTCTTGCCATAGCCAAGGGACGCATGGGACAGATCGTGACCGTGATCGGCCCCAACGGCGCGGGCAAGACCACGCTTCTTTCCGCCATCATGGGACTTTTGCCCTCGCGGGGCGAAATCTTCTTCGCGGGCGAGCTGGAACCTGTTCCAGAGGTCGGGCGCATGGTGCGCCGGGGCATGAATCTGGTACCGGAAAAACGGGAACTCTTCGCCGAAATGTCGGTGGAAGACAACCTGATCCTGGGCGCTTTCCAACGCTACCGGCAAGGCTACCGCGACCACGACCGCAGCCTGCGCGAAGTCTTCGCGCTGTTCCCGCGCCTTCTCGAACGCCGCAGGCAACGGGCAGGCACGCTCTCCGGCGGCGAACGGCAGATGGTCGCCATTGGCCGCGCCCTGATGGCGCAACCCACGCTCCTGATGTTGGACGAACCCAGCCTGGGGCTTGCGCCGCTCGTTGTGCGCGAGATTTTCCGCATCATCGTGGAACTCAGGAAACGTGGCGTTTCCATCCTGCTCGTCGAACAAAACGCCCGCGCCGCCCTGCAAGTCGCCGATTACGCCTACGTCATCGAAACCGGCGGCATCGTCATGGAGGGCCAGGCGGAAAACCTCAGAAACGATCCGCGCGTCATCGAAGCCTATCTGGGACTTGGGCAGCATCAGGAAAAGCTGGCATGAGAAGGCGCAGGTTCCAGACGAAGCGGTCCATGCACATCCTCCCCTGACAAGGGGAGGGCCGGGGAGGGGTTTGGGGTGCAGTGGAACAGGAAACAGGAAACAGAGAAAGCATGCGGCGCTACGCGCCGGTAAAAAATCTGTCTCCTGTTTCCTGTCCCCTGTCTCCTGTCCCCCCTTACAATAGGGAGCTTTCTAGTTCTCGGCGGAAGAGGATGTCATGGGGCGACGGAACGACACGCGACAAAAGGGGGCAGGCGGCTGGCTGATGTTGGCCCTGGGCGGACTGCTGGCGGCAAATATCGAGGCGCAGACCGCATCGCCGTCCTGGCGCGCGGTTGCCAACGAACAGGGGCGGCGCATCGAGGTCGACACCAGCAGCGTCCGTCGTGAAAAAGAAGGTATCTTCGCCACCAGCCGTCTCATCATGGCGCGGGAAATGCGCGACACGCGCTCCGGCGAGACCTATCACTACATCCAGACCACCAGCCGCTACGACTGCAAGACCCGCGCCACCGCCACCCTGCGCCGCAGTTTCGTCAAGGCGGACGACAGCACGATACGTACCGACGACATGCCCAACGCCGCCCAGCTTCCGGTGCGCAGCCGCACCATGGATGACGCCGTGCTGCGCGAACTCTGCCGTCCAATGGCGGCCACCCAACCGGCGGCCACCCAACCCCGGCTTTCCAACCGCGAACAACTGGAACGCATCCGCGACGCCATCAAGACCAGACTG
>JAITEO010000257.1 GCA_031281985.1 Zoogloeaceae bacterium
CTCTTTGGCCTCTTGGCCGTGGAAATGGCGGTCGGGATGATGGCGCAGGGGCAGCAGGGCTTGGCCTGGTGTCTGGCGGCCGTGTTCCTGGCGCTCAATCTGGTGTTCGTGTATCGCAGTTTCTATGGGATGAGGATCGAGCAGTCGGGTGAGTGATTCTGTGATCGTGATTCGGTGACTCGGAAAAGGCCGTCGTGAGACGGCCTTTTTTTCGGGGGTTCGACGGATGTTTCATTGCACTGAAATGTACATATCATGTTTTCAAGGGGTCCCTGACTTGAAAGCGGCGCGGTGGAATTTTTCCGTATCGTGGGGAGCAACGGCCTTTTGGCTGCTGCCGTTGGCGCAGGCGGAGGTTGAACGCAACGGCCACGGAGTGAGAAAGTTCGTGTGTATCGGGTCGGCGCACGTCCGATCCGCGCCCGCTATGAATCTGTCCACTAGACAAAAAGCCTTGGCCTTCCGTTCCGCCGAACATTCAAAAAACCCACGGACAGAGATTTTTTGTTTAAATTCAACAGGTTAAATGTTTCCAATCCATTGATTCGCTGAATTTAATGAATTAGCATATGAAAAATATGTATTTCGCGCCAACGACATTCTTCATTAGACTGACTCCAGTCATCACACCACATGGCGTGACCGCGACATGCCGCGTCATTCAATGGAGATTATATGCCAATCGTATCCAAAGGCGATATCGGGATCGATTTTACATTCGATACTCCATGGGATTCCGGAAAGAGTTTTTTCGAGGAAACCCAAGGTAAAAAGAGCATCGTGTTCTTCTTGCGTTACTTCGGTTGCACGTCCTGCCAATTGGAGATCCACGCGCTGATCGAGAACCACGCGAAGTTCGATGAGGTGGGCGCCGCCGTATATGTGGTATTGCAAAGCGAAGCCGCGACGATACAAAACGAGCTTTCGCGTGAAGACGTTCCATTCACGATCATCGTGGACCCGCGGCAGAAACTATATGCGACCTATGCGATAGGCTCGCGCGATCCAAACCAGGATCGTACCCTGGAACACAAGGCGAAAATAGCAAAGGCCCAATCGCTAGGCTTTTCCCACGGCAAATACGAGGGCAACGAATACCAGTTGCCGGCGGTATTCATTTTTGGCCCGGACCACAGGGTTCTCTATGCCCATTACGGGCAGGAAAGCTCCGATGTTCCGGATCATGAAATTCTTTTGCGCGTCCTGTCGGAACAAGGATAACAGGCGTCTCTCCCATGATGCAGGCGACGAACATCAAAAAGTCCTTCAGCGGCAATCAGGTGCTGAAAGGCGTTTCCTTGACCATCCACAAGGGCGAGGTGGTCGTCATCATCGGCCCGAGCGGATCGGGAAAGACGACTTTTTTACGCTGCCTCAATTTTCTGGAACAGGCGGATTCCGGCGAGCTGCGCATCGGCAACATCAGCGTCGACCTGCGCAAGCCCCACAAAAAGGACGTGCTCCAATTGCGCCGTAAAAGCGCCATGGTGTTTCAGTCCTATAACCTTTTCCATAACAAGACCGCGCTGGAAAACGTGATCGAAGGTCCGGTCATCGTACAAAAACGCCCCAGGGAACAATGTCTTGCGGAAGCAAGGCAAATACTCGACGACGTTGGCCTAGCGGATAAATACGACTCCTATCCGTCGCAGCTTTCCGGCGGACAACAACAACGGGTCGGCATTGCCAGAGCGCTGGCCCTCAAGCCGGAAGTCATTTTGTTCGACGAACCGACCAGCGCCCTGGATCCTGAATTGGTCGGCGAGGTGCTGGACGTGATGATCAAGCTGGCGCGCCAGGGGATGACCATGCTGGTAGTGACTCACGAGATGCTTTTTGCTCAACAGATCGCCAGCCGGGTTCTGGTCATGGACGAGGGCTGGGTCATCGAGGAAGGAACGCCGCAGGAAGTATTTTCCTCCCCAAAGGAAGAACGAACGCAAAGGTTTCTCAAACGTGTTGTTGGTGCAGTGTCTTATGAAATTTAACGGAGACAGAATCATGGAAAAATCGATGGGCAAAATTACCGCCAGTACCATTCTTGTAATCATGACGGCGGTTTTTTTCTTGGGATCGAATGCGGACGCCGCCGAGCGGCGTACCGTTCTGATCGGCGCGCGAAATGACGGCAGAGGGACCGCGTTTGTCGACGAAAATGGCCGTTTCACCGGGCTGGAAGGGGAGACGCTGCAACTTATCATCACAGCATTGCCGCAGTATGATTTTGAGTTGCGCTACCTTCCGCAACGTTCCCTTTTTCCAAGCCTGATAAGCAATAAAGTGGACATGGTGCATGGCAATCTGCGCCGAACGGAGGAACGAGAGCAGCAGGCCATCCGTACTCGTGTGGCCAACAATTGGTGGCCGTATATACTTGTGGTTCCGGAAAGCAATACCGATATACAGTCGCTCAAGGATCTGGAAGGCAAGCGGGTTGTGCAGAACCAAAATTCCGGCCAAGCCTTGCTTCTTGAAAAGTACATTCGGAACAACAAGGCGAATATTGAACTTGTCTACAGTCAGGAATTCGTCGCCATGCTCGCGGACAAGCACGCGGACGCGACATTCATGTCGCCGTTCACGCTCAATACCTTGAGTGATACCTACAAGAATTTCAAACTCAAAATGATCGACGATGCCATTCTTACCGGCCCAAAGGGAACGCCAGACGGTGATACAAACACCTATTTCTGGTTCCGGCCCGAAGATACGCAGTTGCGCGACGATGTAAGCGCGGTGCTGGAGAAACTGCGCGCCGACGGTTCTCTGAGCAAGATTTCAGTAAAGTTTACGGGAATCGACTACCCATCGAAAATCGATACGGAAGCCGAAAAGGAATTGAAACGCTAGATTCTTGCCGGAACAAAGGACGGAAGGCACATCATGGGACAGATTTTTGAGGCGCAGTACATATTTTACGCATTGCCGCGGTTGCTTCCGTATGTGCCTGTCACACTGCTCCTGTTGAGCGCATGCGTGCTGGCAAGTATCCTTCTTGGCGTCGTTTTTGCTCTGGCGCGCATCTACCCGTTGCCGATAATCACGAGAATGACGGCCATGCTGGTTTCGTTTACGTTGGGCATTCCATTGCTTACGCTTCTCTTTTTGTTCTACTTCGGTCTTCCGGAAATAATGCTTCTTGTCAATGTCGATTTGACGAGAACAAGCGGTGTTTATTTCGTTGTTCTGGCATTTGGCCTGCATTATGGCGCCGTGCTTTCAGAACATATACGCGGCGCCGTATCAAGCGTGGGAAGGGGACAATTCGAAGCTGCGTTCTCGATAGGACTGCCGTTTCTCACATCGCTCAGGCGCATCGTAATGCCGCAGGCAATGCGTGTATTGATGCCGAACGTTGCCAATACGTATCTCAAGGCGATGAAGAGCACTTCAATAGCTTTTTCGGCCGGAGTTGTGGATTTGATGAGTCAGGCCGTAGTCATCGGTTCCACGACAGGGCACACTTTCGAGAGTTACGTGGCGGTCGCCATTATTTACTATGTCATGTACACCATACTGAGCGCCATGTTCAATCGTATTGAAAGACATTCATTGCGGTATGGAATATGAGATCGATCTGGAGGCAATCGTGCGATTCAATGTCGACGTGGTGACGATTCCCGGCGCGCCGTTCGGGATGCCGGGCTACATCCGGATGTCGTTCGCCACCTCGCAGCAGAACATCCGGACTGCTTTCGAACGCATCAAGGAATCGCTCGGCCGGCTGATTTGATCTCATTTTCTGAAACGAATAAAACCATGTCCGTTCATTTCATCGACAACACCGTTTTCGGCGATTCCGTCGGCACCGCCGAGATGCGCCACATTTTCAGCGAAACCAGGTCCCTCCAGCGCTGGCTCGATGTCGAAGTCGCACTGGCCAAGGCCCAGGCTTCACTCGGTATGATTCCAGCCGCCGCCGCCGAGCTCATCGCCGCCAAGGCCGACGCATCGCAACTTGACCTCGAAGCCGTCAAAGCGCATGGGAAGCGCACTGGGCACAGCCTGCTCGGCGTGCTCGCCGAATTCCGCGGATTGATCGCGCATGATCATGCCCGTTACGTGCATTTCGGGGCAACTACGCAGGACATCATCGATACCGCCTTGATGTTGCAGGTCAAGGACGCCTTCGACATGGTGATGGATCGCCTGGAGAATATTCTGCACCTGGTCGGTGAACTTGCCGAAAAGCATGCGGCGACGGTGATGGTCGGCCGTACTCACGGCGGTCATGCGCTGCCCATCACTTTCGGTTTCAAAGCTTCGATCTGGCTCTCCGAATTGTCGCGCCAGTTCGATCGCTGGCAGCAGGCGCGCGAACGCATTCTGGTTGGCAACATGACCGGTGCCGTCGGTACTTTCGCCGCGTGGGGGCATCGCGGATTCGAGGTGCAGGAAAAGACGATGGCGGAACTCGGTCTCGGCGTTCCGGAAACCTGCTGGCACAGTTCCCGCGACCGCGTCGCCGAAATCGCCGCGCTGTGCGCCTTGCTCGCCGGCAGCGCCGCGCGCATCGGCCATGAAATCTACAACCTGAGCAAGACCGAAGTGCGCGAACTGGTCGAACCCTCCGCCGGCAAGATCGGATCGAGCACGATGCCGCACAAGCGCAACCCGGTCCACAGCGAGTGGGTGATGCTGCTGGAGCGTCACATTCGTTACAACGCCACCCTGTGCCTGGAAGCGATGAGCCAGGAGAACGAGCGCGACGCCTCGCACTGGAAAAACGAATGGATCGCCGTGCCGGAATCTTTCGTTTATCTCTCCGGTCTGCTCAACCATCTGACGGTGCTGCTCGGCGGTCTCACGGTCGACGCCAGGCGCATGATGGAGAATACCCGCATGCTCAAGGGCATGCTGCTTTCCGAACAAGTCATGTTCCTGCTCGAAAAGCATTTCCCGCTACCCATGGCCCACGCCAAGGTATACCAGGCCTCGATGCGCGCCATGGACAGCGATACGATGCTCGCCGATGAATTGATGGCCGATGCCGAAGTGGCGGCCAAGTGCTCGCGCGCCGATATCGAAGGTCTGCTCGACCCCGCGGGCTACCTCGGCGAGGCGGAAGCCGTCGCGCGCCGGGTCAAGGCCCGTATCGACCGGCAACTCATCCCCCACGCCACCAAGTGATGAAACAATGACCCTGGCCGAGCATTACGCGCAATTCGCCAGCCGCCTCGCTTGGCGAGACTTGCCCGGCAGCGTCGGCGCCATCGCGCTCGAACTGTTTGCCGACTGGCTGTCCAACGCCGCCGCCGGATACGCTTCGCCCTTGGCGCGGGCCTTGCGGGATATGGTGCCGGTCACGGGTCAGGCCATGCGGCTCGGCGACCTGCAAGCCGCCGAACCGCTCCCGGCGGCGTTGATCAACGCCAGCGCCGCGCACGCGCTGGAGTTCGATGACAGCTATCGCGCCGGACTCTACCACCCGGGGGCTCCGGTCATCAGCGCCGCATTCTCCGCCGCCTGCCTGGCGGGCGCCACGGGTGCCGATCTGCTCTGTGGTCTCGTCGCCGGCTATGAGCTGTCGCTACGTCTTGCGGCGGCGATCAACCCGGCGCACTACGGAATCTGGCATACCACCGGTACCGTCGGCGCGTTCGGCGCCACCGCCGCCGCCGCGCACATCCTCGGACTTTCGCCGGAGCAGACGGCCAGCGCCCTGGGCCTCGCGGGAACCCAGGCCGCCGGTCTTTGGGAGGTGCTGCCCGACTCCCCGCAAGCCAAGAACCTGCACCCGGCCAAAGCCGCGCACTCCGGCCTGCTGGCCGCCCTGTTGGCGCAATGCGGTATCGACGGTCCGAAAACGATCTTCGAAGGAAAACGGGGTTTCTTCGCCGCCACCGTGCCGGTGCCGGTTGACCTGGAACAATGTCGCGCCGGTCTCGGCAAGGAATGGCTGACGCCAGAGACAACCTTCAAGGCGTATCCGGTATGCGGGCACACGATGACGCCGATCGAAGCCGCGTTCCTGCTGGCTGGCCGTGTGAATATAAGTGAGATCGAAGCGATCGAGGTGCGCGCGCATCCGGTTTCGTTGCGGATAGCCAGCAATCCCGATCCGTCCGACGCAGCGCAAGCCAAGTTTTCGATTCCTTACTGCGTCGCCGCCGCTTTGTGCAGAGGATGCGTTGGACTCGAAGAGTTCACGCCGGAGACCATGAACGATCCGCTCATTCGCCGGTTACTCGGACGCACCACGCTGGTCGCCGACGACACGCTCGGTCGCGTCCCCGGCCAGCGCCCGGCGCGTATCGCCGTGCGTCTTGCACGCGGAGAAACGCTCTCGGCGCAGGCAGACGTGCGCAAGGGCGACCCCGAACGGCCGATGACGGGCGCCGAAAAACGAGAAAAATGCCTTCGCCTTATTGCATCCACTTGGGGCAGGGAAAGTGCCGAAAACATCTTTGCCGCCGTGTCCGCGTTGCCCGAAGCTCGCAACATAGCGGTCTGGGCTGGCGGACTCCGTAGTTTCATCGGCAGGCAACACGAAACGAAGTGAGTCATTCATGCGCAGACACGCACTGGCAATCAAGAGGGAAGACAACGTAGCGACCGCCATCCGTGACATCGCCTCCGGCGAAACAGCCGTCGTCGGCATCGACGACGATACCTTGACGATCTTCGTCGCGGGAGACATCGCCTTTGGGCACAAGCTGGCGGTCCATGCCATCGGCAAAGGCGATGACATCATCAAGTACGGTACGGTCATCGGCCGCGCCACGCAAGACATCCGGGCAGGGGAGCACGTCCATGTGCATAACGTCGAAAGTACGCGCGGACGGGGCGATCTGGCCTGACATCATGAAAGGA